>NZ_MVOO01000010.1:0-245310 GCF_002156405.1 Pseudomonas sp. SCPG-7
GTTTGAGATTCTAGGGTTGCTGAGCAACATAGAATCTCCCACAGGAGGGTGGCGTGCAATCCGGCAATCAGTGATCTTCGAGCAGGTTGTGCAGTTCAACGAACTGCTGCGTCAGTTTGTGCCGTGGGTCGAGGTGGATCAGCGGGGTGCTGGCCTGGTGCGACTCGCGCATGCGCACCGAGCTGTTCAGATACACCGGCAGCACCGGCAAGCCCTCGGCAATCAACTCATCGAGAATCTGCTGCGGCAGACTGGCCCGGGCCTGGAACTGGTTGACCACGATGCCTTCGACTTCCAGGCCGTCGTTGTGGTCCTCCTTCAACTCTTCGATCTCCGCCAGCAGCCCGTACAGCGCCTGACGCGAGAAACTGTCGCAATCGAAGGGAATCAATACCCGATCGGCAGCGATCAGCGCCGACACCGCATAGAAGTTCAGCGCTGGCGGCGTATCGAGATAAATCCGGTCGTATTCGCCGTCCAGCTCATCCAGCAATTTGCGCAGCTTGTTGATCTTGTGCTTGGCCTCAAGCTTGGGCTGCAGATCGGCCAGTTCAGCGGTGGCGGTGATGATGTGCAGGTTGTCGAACGGGGTTTCGTAGATGTCGGCCTGGTTTTTCTTCGAAAACGGCCCGGATGACAGGGTCTGTTTGAAGAAGTCGGCAATGCCCATGGGGATGTCATCGCCAGTGAGCCCGGTCAGATACTGAGTGGAGTTGGCCTGGGCATCGAGGTCGACCAACAGCGTGCGATAGCCCTCGCTGGCACTCACCGCCGCCAGATTGCAGGCAATGCTGGATTTGCCCACACCACCTTTCTGATTGAACACCACGCGCCGCATGACAAAACCTCCGTGTATCAAAGAATGACCGAGTGTAGTTGCCTGTGCGTGCGCTTCGCTACCTTCAACGACGCGGACTACAGAGTCAGGTGCAAAAATCAGCGGGCACAGAGGGCAAAAACCTGCCGTGTGCGCTGACAGGTCCGACAGACAAATCCGACACGATCCGGATAATGGCCAAGTGACAGTTTTTCTGCGGACCACTCGGTACATTTTGCTGCGCAAAACGTAACCAACATTTGCTACACACTCGTCGCACCGGGATAATGCGCGCCACCCGGCGCCAAGCGCCACATCAGGTCAGCCGCGGCTTTGGCGACTCAAAGCGTCATAAAAAGCCCGCAGGGGCAGGATGAACATCCGTGATCAACTTCAACATCGCCCAATGGCGCGCGTGGGCCCCGGGGCTCGACAGCGTGGACGCGTGGCAGGCCTGGAGCCGACAACCGGTCGTACTCCCGGACAGCGATGCCGCGCCCGATGTGTCGTTTCTGCCCGCCATGCAGCGCCGGCGCCTCAGCCGTCTGGCGCGCATGGCGTTCAGTGTCGGCTGGCCACTGGCCGACGGACGGGAAAACCTGCCGCTGGTGTTTGTTTCACGACATGGCGAAACCCCGCGCACCTTCGAGATCCTCAGTGACCTGGCCAAGGACGAGCCGTTGTCGCCGACGCAGTTCAGCCTGTCGGTGCACAACGCGATCATCGGTCTGTGGTCGATCATGCGCGGCGAAACCAGCGAAATGACCGCCCTTGCGGCAGCGGGCGATGGCCTGGAACATGGCATTCTCGAAGCGGCCGCCCTGCTCGATGAAGGCGCTCCGGCGGTGCTGCTGATCATCACCGAAGAACAGCCGCCCCAAGCCTATTCGCAGTGGATCGACGACGTGCCGTTCCCTTATGCGGTCGGTTTGCTGCTCACCCCCGGTACCGGCTGGCGGCTGACCCTGAACAGCGGCCAGGAAGCAGTGTCCAAAGCGCACTGGCCACACGCACTGAACCTGTTGCGAACCCTGCTCGGTCAGCAAACCCATTGCCAACATGCCTGGAAAAATCGTGTATGGACCTGGCAACGCAACCCGTGACCGAGAAAAACCGCGACGCCTACTACTGGCGCCTCCTGGCCACTGCCGCAAGTTTCGCGCTGTTCGGGCTGGGCGGGTTGTGCTTGCGCCTGCTGGTGTTTCCGCTGCTCGGTTGCCTGCCCGGCGATGCCTTGAAACATCGTCAGCGCGCACGGCAGACTGTCAGTCGGCTGTTCTGGTTTTTCGTCCGTTTCATGGCCCGCACCGGTGTGCTGACGTACGACATTCAAGGGGCGGAACGTCTCGGTCGCCCGGGGCAAATGATCATCGCCAACCACCCATCGCTGATCGACGTGGTGTTCCTGATCGGCCTCGTGCGTCAAGCCAATTGCGTGGTGAAGAAAAGCCTGTGGGAAAACCCGTTCACTCGTGGCCCGCTGCGCCGCACCGAATACATCAGCAATGACGGCAGCATGGACATGCTCGACGCCGCCGCCGAGTCCCTGCAAAACGGCCAGACCCTGATCATTTTCCCCGAAGGCACGCGCACTCAGCCCGGTCAGGCGCCCGCCTTTCATCGGGGGGCGGCAGCGATTGCCCTGCGCGGTGCGAAAATCCTTACGCCAGTGGTCATCAAGGTCAATCCGACCACCTTGACCAAGGCCGAACCCTGGTATCGGATCCCCCACCGCCGCGTGCACTTCAGTTTTCGTGTCGGGGCCGATATAGACCCACAGACTTTCGCCACGCAAGGCCCCGCACCGCAGGCCTCGCGCAAGCTCAACGATTATTTGCACTCTTACTTCATTAAGGAGCTCGCCGAAGATGAGCGATCTGAATAACCCTGGCCTGGTGCGCGACATCAAACGGCTGATCATCGATGCCCTGGGCCTCGAAGACATCAGCGTCGACGATATCGGTGACGAACAGACGCTGTTCGGCGAAGGCTTGGGCCTGGATTCTGTCGACGCGCTGGAACTGGGTCTGGCGATCCAGAAAAAATACGGCATCAAGATCGACGCCGACGCCAAAGACACCCGTAACCACTTCACCAACGTGGCGAGCCTTGCGGCATTCGTCACGGCAAAACAGGCAGCTTGAGACCGGACCATGCAAACTCGTGACGACATTTTCAACACCCTGCGCGATGCCTTGGTCGAGCTGTTCGAACTGGATCCGGGGCGCATCAGCCTGGAGTCCAACCTGTATCAGGATCTGGAGATCGACAGCATCGACGCGGTCGATCTGATCGATCACATCAAACGCCAGACCGGCAAGAAAATCGCCGCCGAGGAATTCAAGTCGGTGCGCACCGTCGGTGACGTGGTCGAGGCGGTCTACCGTCTGGTTCAACCGGCCGCATGAGCCGATTGATCGGCCTCGGCCTGCTGCTGGCGGGGCTGCTGTACCCCTTTGCGGTGTATTTCGGCATGGAGCACTTCGCCCCGTGGCAGTTCGGGCTGCTGCTGGGTAGCCTGTGGCTGGCGCGCGCCCTGACTGGCGAGCGCAAGCCAGGCAGTCTGTGGATGGCCTGCGTGGCGATCGTGTTCTGCCTGCTGCTGGCGCTGTTTGACAGTCCGCTGCTGCTGCGCTGGTACCCGGTGCTGATCAGCGGCTTCATGCTGGTGCTGTTCAGCCTGAGTCTGAAATGGGGCCCGCCGATGGTCGAGCGCCTGGCACGACTGCGCGAGCCGCAACTGCCGCCCGAGGCGATCCGCTACACGCGTCAGGTCACCGTGGCCTGGAGCGTGTTTTTCTTCTGCAACGGTTTGTGCGCCGCGCTCCTGACCCTGTGGGCGCCGCTGCATTGGTGGATGTTGTACACCGGCCTGATCTCCTACGGATTGATCGGCCTGATGTTTGCCATTGAATGGCTGATACGACAACGGGTAAGAGGCCGTAAATGAACTGGATAAAACTTGAGCAACTGTTGCTCAAGGCCCTGCCGGGGCGAGCGATCACCGACACCCCGGCCCTCGACCATGCGCAACTGCGCGAGCAGGCGCTAAGCATTGCCGCCGGCCTGCAGGCACGCGGCGTGCAGCGCATGGCGCTGCACCTGGAAGATGCCGCCGACCTCGCCATCGCCCTGCTCGGGGCCTGGCGCGCCGGCGTCAGCGTCCTGTTGCCCGCGGACCTGCAAGCGCAGACCCGCCAGCGCTGGTCGAGCGAAGTCGATCTGTGGCTGAGCGATCACTCCGATGATTCACACCTGAGCGATCTGTTGCAGCCTGCCCTGCCCGGCGCAGAACTGGATCTCGACCAGTGCCGCCTGAGCCTGTGCACCTCTGGCTCCAGCGGTGAGCCCAAGCGCATCGACAAGACCCTGCGCCAACTGGCCAACGAGGTCGAAGCCCTGGAGCAGCTGTGGGGGGCGGATCTGGGTGAAGCCTGGATCATCGGCAGTGTCGCCACTCAGCACATCTACGGCTTGTTGTTCCGGGTGCTGTGGCCGCTGTGCGCGGGACGGCCGTTCGTGCGCAGGCAACTGGCGTTCCCGGAAGATCTGCAACGCGCCAGCCGCGAACATCCGGCCTTCGCCTGGGTCGGCAGCCCGGCGCTGCTCAAGCGCATGGGCGACAACCTCGACTGGCCGGCACTGAGTGTCGTGCGCCGGGTGTTTTCCTCCGGCGGCGCATTACCCGCAGACGCGGCGCAAAGCCTGCAGCAACGCTTGCAACAGTGGCCGACCGAAATCCTCGGCAGCTCGGAAACCGGCGGCATCGCCTGGCGCCAAGGCGCCAGCCTGTGGCAGCCCTTCGCCGGGGTTGAACTGAGCCAGGACAGCGACGGCGCCCTGCTGATCGCTTCCCCCTATTTGCCGGCGGGGCATGTCGAACACACCGCCGACGCTGCGTGCATCGCTGCCGACGGGCGTTTCGAACTGCTCGGGCGGCTGGACCGTATCGTCAAACTCGAAGAGAAGCGCATTTCCCTGCCGATGCTGGAACAGGCACTGGGCGCCCATGACTGGGTCGCCGAAGCACGGCTGGGCGTGGTTCAGGAAAACCGCGCAGTACTCGGCGCCCTGCTGGTGCTCAGCGACGCCGGCCTGTTTGCCTTGCGTGAACACGGCCGCCGCAGCCTGACCGAAGCCCTGCGTAAGCACCTGAGCCAGCATTGCGAAGCGCTGGCCTTGCCCCGGCGCTGGCGTCTGGTGCGGCAACTGCCGCTGAACAGCCAGGGCAAACTGCCCCAGGCCGACATCGAAGCACTGTTGCTGGCGCCACGGCCGAAAGCGCCAGAAGTGCTGGAGCAACTCGAAACCGACGGCGAGTGGAGCCTGCAATTGAGTGTTCCACCGGATCTGGCCTACTTCAGCGGCCACTTCCCCAAAGCCCCGGTGCTGCCCGGCGTGGTGCAGGTCGAATGGGCACTGAACCTCGGCCGACAACTGCTGAACCTGCCCGGCAAATTTGCCGGCATGGAAGTGCTGAAATTCCAGCAACTGGTGCGCCCTGGCGATGAAGTCCAACTGCATCTGCGTTTCGATCCCGAGCGCGGCAAGCTGTATTTCGCCTACCGCAATGACACCGCGACCTGCTCCAGCGGACGCCTTCTGCTAGGAGCCGCCGATGCATAACCTGTGGCGAGGGAGCTTGCTCCCGCTGGGCTGCGCAGCGGCCCCAAACCCGGTTCACGCAAAACTGCGAGCGAGTGCTGCGCACTCGAGCGGGAGCAAGCTCCCTCGCCACAGTGGGGATGTGTTCAATGCATAACCCTTGCGCCGTGATTCCGGTCTACAACCATGAAACCGCGATCGGCACCGTGGTCGACGCCCTGCTCGCCCAAGGCCTGCCGTGCATTCTGGTGGACGACGCCAGCACGCCGTCGTGCGCGCGCGTGCTGGATGCGCTGGCCGAGCGTGATCAGGTGCATCTGGTGCGCCTGACCCTCAATCAGGGCAAGGGCGGCGCGGTGATGACCGGCTTGCGCGAAGCGGCGCGTCTGGGCTTCACCCACGCCCTGCAAGTGGACGCCGACGGCCAGCACGACCTGCACGACGTCGCCCGTTTCGTCGCGGAATCCCGCGCCCACCCGGACGCCATGATCTGCGGTTATCCGCTGTTTGACGAGAGCGTGCCCAAGGGCCGCTTGTACGCGCGTTATCTGACTCATGTGATGGTCTGGATCAACACGCTGTCGCTGCAGATCCGCGATTCGATGTGCGGCTTTCGCGTCTACCCGCTGACTCCGACGCTGGCGCTGATCGACTCGGCACGGGTCGGCAAGCGCATGGATTTCGACTCCGACATCCTCGTGCGCCTGGCGTGGCGCAACCAGCCGATGCGCTGGCTGCAGACCAGCGTGCATTACCCGCTGGACGGCGTCTCGCACTTCCGCCTGTTCCACGACAACGCGCTGATTTCCAGCATGCACACCCGCTTGTTCTTCGGCATGCTGCTGCGCCTGCCCGTCATCCTCTGGCGCCGGTGGCGCACATGAGTGTCGAGACCGACAAGAAGCACTGGGCCGACCGCGAAGAGCGCGGCAGCTTCCTGCTGATGAAATTCACCGCGTTCGCCGCCAAGGTGCTTGGCCGACGCCTGCTCAGTCCGCTGCTGTACGGCATCGTCCTGTACTTCTTCCTGTTCGGCCGTACCGCGCGCAACAGTGCCTGGCAATACCAGCAACGGCTGGCTGACTGGAGCAGCCGCGGCGAATTGCGCCCGAGCTACTGGCGCGTGTTCCGCCAGTTCATGGCGTTCGCCGATTCGCTGCTCGACAAGCTCGACGTGTGGAACGGCAAGCTGCGCATCGAGCAGATCGAAATCATCGACCCGGCATTGCTGCGCAATCAGTTGCGCGGCAGTCGCGGGCAACTGCTGGTCGGCGCGCACTTGGGCAACCTCGAAGTGTGCCGCGCGCTGGCCGAGATCGGCGAAAAGGTCACCATGAACGTGTTGGTGCACACCAAGCACGCCGAGCAGTTCAACCGCTTGCTGGGTGAGGCCGGCGCGACCAATCTTCGCCTGATTCAGGTCAGCGAACTGGACCCGGTGATCATGCTGCAACTGCACGAACGCCTGGAGCGCGGTGAATGGCTGGCGATTGCCGGCGACCGCGTGCCGTTGCACGGCGGGCGCAGCGTCACCGTGGATTTTCTCGGCCACCCGGCAGCGTTTCCGCAAGGCCCGTGGTTGCTGGCCGGTTTGCTCAAATGCCCGGTCAACCTGCTGATGTGCCTGAAACAACCGGACGGTCACTATCGCCTGACCCTCGAACCGTTTGCCGAGAGCGTGGTGTGGACGCGCCGCGAGCGCGAGCAGGTCATTCATCAGTGGGCCACCCGCTACGCGCAGCGCCTGAGTCACTATTGCCTCGAAGCCCCGCACCAATGGTTCAACTTTTACCCTTTCTGGAAGACCGATGACGACGCCAACCCATGAGCCGGTAACCTTCGGCGAACGCCCTTTGCGCATCGAAGACGTGCTGGCCCTGGCCAACCGTCAGGCGCCCGTGCAGTTGCAGAGCGACGCCGCTTACCGTGAGCGCATCGCCAAAGGCGCACGGTTCCTCGATTCGCTGCTGGACAAGGAAGGCGTGATCTACGGCGTGACCACCGGTTACGGCGATTCCTGCGTGGTCGCGGTGCCGCTGCATCACGTCGAGGCACTGCCGCGTCATCTCTACACCTTCCACGGTTGCGGCCTCGGCAAACTGCTCGACGCCCAAGCCACCCGCGCGGTGCTGGCGGCGCGCTTGCAGTCGCTGTGCCACGGCGTGTCCGGGGTGCGCATCGAACTGTTGGAGCGTCTGCACGCCTTCCTTGAACACGACATCCTGCCGCTGATCCCCGAAGAAGGTTCGGTGGGTGCCAGCGGTGATCTGACGCCGCTGTCCTACGTCGCCGCGACCCTGTCCGGCGAGCGCGAAGTGTGGTTCCGTGGCGAGCGTCGCCAGGCTGCCGACGTGCATCGTGAACTCGGCTGGACGCCGCTGGTGCTGCGCCCGAAAGAAGCGCTGGCGTTGATGAACGGCACTGCGGTGATGACCGGCCTCGCCTGCCTCGCCTACGCCCGCGCCGACTATCTGCTGCAACTGGCCACGCGCATCACCGCGCTCAACGTGGTCGCGCTGCAAGGCAACCCGGAACACTTCGACGAGCGTCTGTTCGCCGCCAAGCCGCATCCGGGGCAGATGCAAGTCGCCGCGTGGCTGCGCAAGGATCTGGCGATCGACGCGCCGACCGCGCCGCTGCATCGCCTGCAGGATCGCTACTCGCTGCGCTGCGCCCCACACGTGCTCGGGGTACTGGCCGACAGCCTGAACTGGTTGCGTTCGTTCATCGAGACCGAACTCAACAGCGCCAACGACAACCCGATCATCGACGCCGAAGCCGAACGCGTGCTGCACGGCGGGCACTTCTACGGCGGGCACATTGCGTTCGCCATGGACAGCCTGAAAAATCTGGTGGCCAACGTTGCCGACCTGCTAGACCGACAACTCGCGTTGCTGGTCGACGAACGCTACAACCACGGCTTGCCGAGCAACCTGTCCGGTGCTCCGGCGGAGCGCGCCATGATCAACCACGGCTTCAAAGCCGTGCAGATCGGCACCAGCGCCTGGACCGCCGAAGCGCTGAAAAACACCATGCCGGCCAGCGTGTTCTCACGCTCCACCGAGTGCCACAACCAGGACAAGGTGAGCATGGGCACCATCGCCGCCCGTGACGCGATCCGCGTGCTGGAGCTGACCGAGCAGGTCGCCGCCGCCACGTTGCTCGCGGCCAATCAAGGCGTGTGGTTGCGCGGTCGTGATGAAGACGCGCGTGCGCTGCCACCTTCGCTGGCCGCCATGCACGAAGAGCTGGCCAAGGACTTCCCGCCGGTCATCGAAGACCGTGCACTCGAAGGCGAATTGCGCCTGTGTCTGCAACGTATCGCCGAGCAACACTGGAGGCTGCATGCGTAGCGCCGGAGTGCTGCACGCCGACACGGAAATTCTCGTGCCGTTTTTTGACGTCGACACTATGCACGTGGTCTGGCACGGGCATTACGTCAAATACCTGGAAGTGGCGCGCTGCGCGCTGCTCGACCAGATCGGCCACAACTACACGCAGATGTCCGAGTCCGGTTACGCGTGGCCGATCATCGACCTGCAACTGCGTTATGTGCGCGGCGCGGTGTTCGGCCAGCGCCTGAACGTGCGCGCCAGTCTGGTGGAGTGGGAGAACCGCTTGAAGATCAATTACCTGATCACCGACCTGCAGACCGGCGAGCGCCTGACCCGCGCCAGCTCGGTGCAGGTGGCGGTCGAGATCAGCAGCCGCGAGATGCAACTGGCCTCCCCCAAAGTGTTCACCGAAGCGGTGGAAAGGATGCTGCGATGAACCTGTTCTGCAAAGGCCTTGGCGCGCTGGCGCTGCTCGCCGTGTCGATGCTGGCCAACGCCTTCGACCTGCAACAGCTCAGCGAACAACTGGCGAAACCGGAAGTGATCCACGGCCAGTTCATTCAGGAAAAGCACCTGCGCGCGCTGCCTCAGCCGTTGCTCAGCAAGGGCAGCTTCGTCCTGGCGAAAAACCACGGTCTGCTCTGGCTGCTCAAGACCCCGTTGCAACAGGATTACCGCATCACCGCCAACGGCATCGCCCGTCGTGACGGCAACGCTTGGCAGTTGCTGCCGAACAAGAGCGCCGGGGCCGAACAGAACCGTTTGTTCCTCGCCGTGCTGCAAGGTGACAGCAGCGGCTTGCAGCGGGATTTCGAACTGGCCCTGAGCGGCGACGCACAGCAGTGGAAACTCACCCTGACCCCGCGTTCGGTGCTGCTCAAGCAAGTGTTCAATCAGATCAATATCAACGGTGGTGAGCTGGTACAGACCATCGAACTGCTGGAAACCCAGGGCGACAGCACCGTGCTGCGCATGCAGGACAGCACTGCAAACCAGCCGTTGAGCGAAGCGGAGCAACATGACTTTGCCGAGTGAACGCAGGCTGCCGTGGCTGTTCCTGATCCTGCTGCTGGCGGTTGTCGCGCTGGCCGGGTGGCAGTGGCGCGACGGTGCGCCGCTGTCGGCCAACCTCATGGAACTGGTGCCCGGGACCAACCCTGACGCCCTCGAACTGCGCGCCGAACAGCGCATGCAGGAGCCGCTCAATCGGGAAATGCTGGTGCTGGTAGGGCACGCCGATCGCCAGCAAGCGCTGGCCATGGCGCAAACCCTCGGCGAGCAATGGCAGGCCAGCGGTCTGTTCGAAAAGGTCCAGTGGAACCTGCAGGCGGATCTGCCGGCGCTGCGCACGCAACTGCTGCAAGGGCGACTGGCGATGCTCTCGGCGGATGACCGGCAACTGCTGACCGAGCATCCCGATGCGTTCATTCAGCAACGGGTGCAGGCGCTATTCGACCCGTTCAACGGTTTCACCCTGGTGCCGAGCCAGGACGACTGGCTGGGCCTCACCGGACGCATTCAGAACAGCCAGCCGAAACACGGCGCGGTGCAACTGGACATCGGCAGCGGCGCACTGGTCGCCGATGCCGACGGCAAGAGCTGGGTGCTGCTGCGCGCGCGCACCACCGGCAATGCCTTCGACATGAACCTGCCGCTGAAAGTCGCCGATCTGCTGCAGCACAGTCGCGAGCAAGCGGCGAAAGCCGACGTGCAACTGTTGGCCGCCAGCGGTCTGCTGTACGCCGCCAACGGTCAGCAGCAAGCCACCCGCGAAATGACCTGGGTCGGCGGCGGCGCCACCCTCGGTATTCTGCTGTTGCTGCTGTTGGCGTTTCGTCGCTGGCGGGTGCTGCTGGCGTTCGTGCCGGTGCTGGTGGGCATGCTGTTCGGCGCGGTGGCCTGCGTCGCGGTGTTCGGCCACATGCATGTGATGACGCTGGTGCTCGGCTCCAGCCTGATCGGCGTGGCGGTGGATTACCCGCTGCACTATCTGTCGAAAAGCTGGAGCCTCAAGCCGTGGCGCAGTTGGCCGGCGCTGCGCCTGACCCTGTCCGGGCTGACGCTGAGCCTGATCACCAGCGCCATCGGTTATCTGGCGCTGGCCTGGACGCCCTTTCCGGCGTTGACGCAAATCGCGGTGTTCTCCGCTGCCGGCTTGCTCGGCGCGTATCTGTCGGCGGTGTGCCTGCTGCCGGCCCTGCTGAAAAACGTTGAGCTGCAACCGGCGCAATGGCCGCTGCGCCTGGCCGAGCGCTTGGTGCAACTGCGCGAAAACCTGCTCGAACACGTACGCACCCCGGTGCTGCTGGCGCTGCTGATCGCGTTCTGCGCTGGCGGTCTGGTGCAGCTGCAAAGCAAAAACGACATTCGCCAATGGGTCGGCGCGCCACAACGCCTGACCGATGAGGCGCAGACCATCGCACGCATCACCGGCTATCAGCCGACCAGCCAGTTCTTTCTGGTGCGCGGGGCCAATCAGCAGGAGTTGCTGGAGCGTCAGGCCGCGCTGAGCGAACGCCTGCAGCAACTGGTCAACCTCGACAAACTGCAAGGCTATCTGGCGCTCGATCAGTTGCTCAGTCCGCCGAGCCAGCAACAGCAGGTTCGCGAAGCGCTGAGCAAACTGCCGCAACACTGGCAGCCATTGCTCGACCTCGGCGTGCCGCTCGCGGCGTTGCAAACCGAGTTGCAGCAGTTGCAGAGTCTGCCTGCCGAAGACATCGACGCGGCACTGGCCGGGCCGTTGGGCGAACCCTACCGCACGCTGTGGCTCGGCCCGACCGATGACGGCGTAGCGGCGATGACCAGCCTGCAGGGCCTGAACAATCCGTCCCTGCTGCGGGTGCAGGCGCTGGACTTGCCGGGGGTGATGCTGGTCGATCGGCTCGGTGAATTGAACAACGTGTTTGCCGCGACCCAGATCAGCGCCGCCGAACTGAAACTCGCCTCCTGCGTGTTGATCGTACTGGTGCTGATGGTGCCGTTCGGCTTCGGCGGCGCGTTGCGCATCGTCGCCCTGCCGCTGCTGGCGGCGCTGTGCAGCCTGGCCAGCCTCGGATGGCTCGGCCAGCCGCTGACCCTGTTCAGCCTGTTCGGCCTGCTGCTGGTGACGGCGATCAGCGTCGATTACGCGATCCTGATGCGTGAACAGGTTGGCGGTGCGGCGGTGAGTCTGCTGGGCACCCTGCTGGCGGCGCTGACGACTTGGCTGTCGTTCGGTCTGCTGGCCGTTTCCAGTACGCCGGCGGTGAGCAATTTTGGCCTGGCAGTGAGCCTCGGTCTGGCCTTCAGCTTCATTCTCGCGCCGTGGGCCGGACGTCACGTCCACCGCGCCGCCGTCGTGGAGCCGGCAGCGTGATGGTCGTCAGCTTCTGGCTGATGGCCCTGGCGTTGTTCGCTGTGGCCACCCGTGTCGGTCGACACTTCGGCCTGATCCCGATCGTCAGCCAGTTGCTGCTAGCCAGCTTCGGTTTGCCGCTGTTGATGTACTTCTGGATTGAGCCGGGCTGGCAACTCAGCGGCGCCGAACTGATTGCGCCAGGGTGGTTGAAAGACCTCTACAGCCTGAGTTTCGCGCTGTTGCTCGGGCACATTCTCAGTGATGTGATCGACCTGCGGCTGGACCGCCAGAGCGTGAAAATCGCCGTGCCGAGTTTCGCTGTGCCGTTCGCCTGCGGTCTGGCCGTCGCCTGCTGGCTGCTGCCGGCGCAACCGTGGCTGAACTCGCTGGCGATCGGGCTGGTGTTCGCAATCACCGCGATTCCGGTGCTGTACCTGTACCTGCGCCACATCGACTACCCGCCCGCCGCCACCCGGCGCCTGGTACAAACGGCAATCCTCATCGACCTGACCTGCTGGACGCTGTTCGGTCTCGCTCAGGGCAGCCTGCATTTGAGCAGCCTGTTGCTGCCACTCGGCTTGGCCTGCGTGCCAGTGCTGTTGCATCTGCTGCGCGTGCGTCGTCCGCTGACCTACAGCCTCGGCTTCTTCGCGCTGCTGGTGCTGGCCGAGCACTACAAACTCAACGCGCTGATTTTCGGCATCGGTTATCTGCTGTGCATGGCCTTGCTGAAAGTGCCGTTGGTGCTGCCATTGCCGGCGCGGTGGATGAGCCGTTTGCAGACGTGGATCGCGATCCCGCTGATCCTCACCTTCGGCATCGTGCAGATCGACGTGCACAGCGCCCTGGCCAGCCTTGGCGCGGTGCAATGGGCGGCGCTGCTGCTGTTGCCGATTGCCAGTAAACTGCTCGGCAACTGGCTAGGGCTGGGCTGGGCAGGTGCATCGTTCGAAGGCGCCAGCCGCTGGCGCGAAAGCGTGCTGCTGAATATTCGCGGACTGAGCGAAATCGTCTTTCTCAACCTGCTGCTGCAACAACAGCTGATCAGCACGGCGCTGTACTTCGCGCTGATGCTGATGGGCCTGATCGCGACGCTGTTGCCGGCCCTGATCGGCCTGCACCGCGCGCCTACGAAAACCAGCGCCACTGCGCCCGGGAGCTCACGTGCCAATCGTTGAAATGGAATCCCGCCAGGTCGTGATCATTGGCGCGGGCCCGTCCGGGGCCATTGCCGCCGCGTTGCTCAAGCGCCAGGGCCACGATGTGCTGGTGCTCGAGCGCCAGCATTTCCCGAGGTTTTCCATTGGTGAAAGCCTGCTCAGCCATTGCCTGGATTTCGTCGAAGAGGCCGGCATGCTCGATGCAGTCAATGCCGCCGGTTTCCAGCGCAAGACCGGTGCCGCCTTCGCCTGGGGCGAGCGCTACAGCGCCTTCGATTTCAGCGACACCTTCACCGCAGGCAAGCCGACCACGTTCCAGGTGCAGCGCGCCGACTTCGATAAGCTGCTGGCTGATCAGGCTGAATTGCAGGGTGCCGAATTCCGTTACGGCGATGCCATCGTCCGCGTCGATTTCGACCGGGCCAGACCGCAGCTTGACGTGCTGCGCGAAGACGGCAGCGAGTACCGCATCGAAGCGGACTTTGTGCTCGACGCCAGCGGTTACGGGCGCGTGCTATCGCGTTTGCTTGATCTGGAAGCGCCGTCGAATTTCCCGGTGCGCCAGGCAGTATTCACCCACGTTGAAGATCACATCGATAACCCGGCCTTCGACCGCGAGAAGATCCTCGTCACTACTCATCCCGAGCACCGCGACATCTGGTTCTGGACGATCCCGTTCAGCAACGGGCGCTGCTCGGTGGGCGTGGTGGCTGCTGCCGAGCACTTCAAGGGGCGCGACAGCGATCTGGATGCCTGCCTGCGCGGTTTCATCGGCGAAACGCCGAGCCTCGCCGCTGTATTGAACAACGCGGTGTGGGACACCCCGGCGCGTACCCTCGGCGGTTATGCGGCCAATGTGAAAACCCTGCACGGTCCGGGCTTCGCCCTGCTTGGCAACGCGGCGGAATTTCTCGACCCGGTGTTCTCCTCCGGCGTGACCATCGCCATGCGTTCGGCGAGCATGGCCGCCGCCGTCCTTCACCGGCAGTTGCAGGGGGAAATCGTCGATTGGCAGCGCGAGTTCGCCGAGCCGCTCAAACGTGGCGTCGACACCTTCCGCTGCTACGTCGAGGGCTGGTATGCCGGCACCTTTCAGGACGTGATTTTTTATCAAGACAGCCAGGCAGACATCCGCCGGATGATCTGCTCGATCCTCGCCGGTTACGCCTGGGATGAGCGCAACCCGTTCGTCAGCGAAGCGCGTCGCCGGTTGAAGATGATTTCCGAACTTTGTGCAAAGGACGCCCCATGAATTACTTGAGCGACAGCTACGTCGAGGAAACCCGCTTCGGTTTCTGGTTCCTGCGCAGCCACACCTGGCAGCACCATGTGCTGCGCGTGGCGATCAACGATTTACGCGGATTGTTCAGCGATTCGCTGCCGGCCAATCCGGTGCTGCTGGACGCTGGTTGCGGTCAGGGCAAATCGTTCCGCCACCTGCACCAGACCTTCGCCCCACAGCATCTGATCGGCGTCGACGCCGACCCGCACAGCCTGCAATTGAGCGCCGAAGAAGCGGCGCGGCAGGGCTTCGACGTCGAGCTGATCGGCAGCGACTGCGCGACGCTCAATGTGGCCGATGCCAGTGTTGACCTGCTGTTCTGCCACCAGACCTTTCATCATCTGGTCGAGCAGGAAAAAGCCCTCGCCGAGTTCTACCGCGTGCTCAAACCGGGTGGTTATCTGCTGTTCGCCGAGTCCACCGAGGCATACATTGATACTTGGGTGATCCGCTGGCTGTTCCGCCATCCGATGCAGGTGCAAAAGAGCGCGGCGCAGTACCTGGAGATGATTCGCCAGCAGGGTTTCGAGTTTGGCGAGCGCAATGTTTCGTACCCGTATTTGTGGTGGAGCCGGTCGAAGGATTTCGGACTGCTGGAACGGTTCGGATTGCGCCGGCCGAAGCCGTTTGGCGAGCGTGAGGAAACGTTGGTGAACGTTGTCGCCCGCAAGCCATTGCAGGAATCCATCTGATGTACCACTTTCGATCAGCACAGCTAAACCCCTGTGGGAGCTGGCTTGCCAGCGATAGCGGTGTGTCAGTTAACCAAAATGCTGGATGTGCCGCCGCCATCGCTGGCAAGCCAGCTCCCACAAGGTTTGCGGTATGGCTGATTTTGGTGGCATTTGCTTTGCTGAGTGGTTGCGCCAGCCAGGCCCCGCTGCCCGCGAGCGACCCGACGCTGCCGTTACCGCTGCAACTGCACATCGAGCGCCAACAGGCCGATCAGCGTCAGGACTGGCTGTTGGTGATCCAGCGCGAAGGCCCCGGCATCCGCTGGTCGATGATGGATCCGCTGGGCATTCCCCAGGCCCGTCAGCAACTGATCGACGGGCGCTGGCAGGCCGACGGGCTGCTGCCGCCCAATCCCGAAGCCCGGGAGCTGTTTGCCGCGCTGCTGTTCGCCCTGACCCCGTCCGGCGAACTGGCGCGCACTTACCCCACCGCGCAGCAGCAGGGCGAGCAACGCACGCTGGCGCGGCGCTGGACGATCCGTTATGCACAACCGTTGAGTTTCCAATTGAATCTGCCCCAAGGCCCGCACTATCGGGTTTCTCCTCTCGGTGAGCCGACGCCATGACTGCCTACCTCAATGCCCTCGGCGTGATCTGCGCGCTGGGCCGCGACAAGCAACAGGTCGCGCAGAACCTGTTTGCCGGTGACTGCTCGGGCATGCGCCGCGAGTCCGGCTGGGTTGCCGAGCGTGAATTGCCCGTGGCGGCGGTGCATGGTGAGCTGGCGCCTGTTCCGGCCGAACTGACCGACCAGCGCAGCCGCAACAATCAAATGCTGCTGGAAGCCGCGCTGCAGATTCGCGAGGACATCGACCGGGCCATCCAGACGTATGGTCGCGAGCGCATCGGCGTGGTGCTCGGCACCAGCACCTCGGGGATCGACGAGGCCAGCCGCGGGCTGGCGCACTACCTTCGCGAGCAGCAGTTCCCTACCGAGTACGACTATCGGCAACAGGAACTCGGCGCGCCGGCGAACTTTCTCGCCGATTGGCTGCAGCTCAGCGGCCCGGCCTACGTGATTTCCACCGCCTGCACGTCCAGTGCGCGGGCGTTGATGAGCGCACAGCGCCTGCTTGATCTGGGCCTGTGCGACGCGGTGCTGTGCGGCGGGGTCGACAGCCTGTGCAAACTGACGCTCAACGGTTTCAGCGCGCTGGAAGCGGTGTCCGACCAGCGCTGCAATCCGTTCTCGGCCAACCGTAACGGCATCAACATCGGCGAAGCGGCGGTGCTGTTTCTGATGAGCCAGCAGCGCAGCGACGGCCCGGTCATTGCCCTGCTCGGCAGCGGCGCCAGCTCCGACGCGCACCATATTTCCGCGCCGGAACCGAGCGGTCGCGGCGCCCTGCAAGCCATGCAGAAAGCCTTGAGCCGCGCACAGTTGCAAGCGGCGCACATCAGCTACCTGAACCTGCATGGCACCGCGACCCAGCACAACGATGCAATGGAAAGTCTGGCAGTCGCCACGCTGTTTCCCGACGGCGTGGCCTGCTCGTCGACCAAGCCGATGACCGGTCACACCCTCGGCGCGGCCGGTGCGCTGGAAGCAGCGTTCTGCTGGCTGAGCCTGAGCGCCGACAACCCGCAACAAGCCTTGCCGCCACACGTCTGGGACGCCCAGCCCGACCCCGACTTGCCGGCGCTGAAGTGGGTGACCGCGAGCGAACGCCTGTCGTCCATTGCACCCCGCTACCTGATGAGCAATTCGTTTGCCTTCGGCGGCAACAACGTCAGCCTGATTATCGGAGACGCTCCATGAATGACTGGCCGCTCGCCGAACTGCTGCCCCACGCTGGCGACATGATCCTGATCGACCGCATCCTCAGCTTCGACGAAGAGCAGATCCACACCCGCCTCACCGTCAAGCCCGACGGTTTGTTCAACCTGCCAGACGGCAGCCTGCCGGCGTGGGTCGGCATCGAGTTGATGGCGCAAAGCGTAGCCGCCTTCGCCGGTTGCCACGCACGGCAGAAGGGCAACCCGGTCGCGCTGGGTTTCCTCCTCGGGACACGTAAATTCGAGTGCAACGTCGAGGCGTTTCCGGCCGGCAGCGAACTGACCATCCACGGCATCCGTTCGCTGGAAGACGACAACGGCATGGGTGTTTTCGAATGCCACATCAACGCCCCCGGCATCGAGGCCAGCGCACGTTTGAACGTGTTCCGCCCGCCGCAGCCCAGCCAATATCTTGAACAAACCAGGGAGTCGAACGATGACTGAATCCGTACTGGTCACCGGCTCCAGCCGTGGTATCGGCCGCGCCATTGCCTTGCGTCTGGCACAGGCCGGGCACGACATCGTCCTGCATTGCCGCAGCGGCGTTGCCGAAGCGCAAGCGGTGCAGGCCGAGATCGAAGCGCTGGGCCGTCACGCGCGCATCCTGCAATTCGACGTCGCCGACCGCGAAGCCTGCAAAACCATCCTTGAAGCTGACGTCGAAACCCACGGCGCTTATTACGGCGTGGTGCTTAACGCCGGCCTGACCCGCGATGGCGCTTTTCCGGCGTTGAGCGATGACGATTGGGACGTGGTGCTGCGCACAAACCTCGACGGTTTCTACAACGTCCTGCACCCGGTGATGATGCCGATGATCCGTCGTCGCGCCGCCGGTCGGATCGTCTGCATCACCTCGGTGTCGGGTTTGATCGGCAACCGGGGCCAGGTCAACTACAGCGCCTCCAAGGCCGGAGTGATCGGCGCTGCGAAGGCGTTGGCGATCGAACTGGGCAAGCGCAAAATCACCGTTAACTGCGTCGCGCCGGGCCTGATCGACACAGCGATGCTGGATGAAAACGTGCCGGTGGAAGAGCTGATGAAAATGATCCCCGCACAACGCATGGGCACCCCGCAAGAGGTTGCCAGTGCAGTGAATTTCCTGATGTCGGCGGAAGCCGCGTACATCACTCGTCAGGTTTTGGCGGTCAACGGAGGCCTGTGCTGATGAAGCGCGTCGTCGTCACCGGCATGGCCGGCATCACCTCGCTTGGCAGCGACTGGCAGACCATCGCCGGCAACTTCGCGGCCAACCGCAGCGGCATCCGCCGCATGCACGAGTGGGACCGCTTCGGCGAACTCAACACCCGTCTGGCCGGGCCGATCGATGATTTTGTCGTGCCGCCGCACTGGACCCGCAAGCAACTGCGCAGCATGGGCCGGGTCTCGCGGCTGGCCGTAGGCGCGGCGGAACAGGCGCTGGCTGACGCCGGCCTGCTCGGTGACGAATCGATCAAGGACGGGCGCATGGGTGTGGCGTGTGGTTCGTCCACCGGCAGCACCGACGAGATCAAGGCCTTCGGCAACATGCTGCTCAACTCGGTGGCCGAAGGCCTCAACGCCAACTCCTACGTGCGGATGATGCCGCACACCACCGCGGCCAACATCAGCATTTTCTTCGGCCTCACTGGACGCCTGATCCCGACGTCCAGCGCCTGCACCAGCGGCAGTCAGGGCATTGGCTACGCGTATGAAGCGATCAAGTTCGGACGGCTGCCGCTGATGCTCGCCGGCGGCGCCGAAGAGCTGTGCCCGACCGAAGCGATGGTGTTCGACGCGCTCTACGCCACCAGCCTGAAAAACGACGCGCCACAGACCAGCCCACGTCCGTATGACAAGGGCCGCGACGGTCTGGTGATCGGCGAAGGCGGCGGCATGCTGGTGCTCGAAGAGCTGGAGCATGCGCTGGCTCGCGGTGCGCGGATCCACGCCGAGATCGTCGGCTTCGGCAGCAACGCCGACGGCCAGCACACCACGCGCCCGGAACAGGTCACCATGCGCCGCGCCATGGAGCTGGCGCTGGAAGACGCCGGGCTGACGCCGGACGCCATCGGTTATGTCAATGGTCACGGCACCGCTACAGAACAGGGCGACATTGCCGAAACACTGGCAACCAGCAGTCTGTTCGGCGAACACATGCCGATCAGCTCGCAGAAGAGTTTCCTCGGCCACACGCTGGGGGCCTGCGGGGCGCTGGAGTCATGGTTCAGCATCGAGATGATGAATCGCGACCTGTTTGTGCACACGCTCAACCTCGACGAGGTCGACCCGCACTGCGGCAAGCTCGATTACCTGCGCGGCGAATTCCGCCAGATGCATCACGACTACGTGATGAACAACAATTTCGCTTTTGGTGGCGTCAACACCTCGCTGATTTTCCGCCGCTGGCACTGACCGCAACACGTTTGGAGTGAAGGGAATGACTCAGTTTCACCGCATCGCCGCCCTGCTGGCCCTGGCCTTGGCCTTGGTGCTCGGCGGTTGCACCAGCAAACCGGTTTACAACGCCAAGGAAGAATTTTCACCCAACCTCGGTTTCACCCAGGCGCAGATGAGCCGCGCCATCGTCACCGCGCTCAACGACCGCCAGTGGGTGGTGCAGTCGGTTCGCCCGGGCATGATCAAAGCGGCGATCACGGTACGCGGCCGCCACCACGCCGAGGTCGACATCCCGTTCAGCCCGACCTCGTTTGAAATCGACTACCGCAGCAGCTACGGCCTCGACGCCAAGGACGGCAAGATCCACGGCAACTACAACCGCTGGGTCAACCGCCTGCGCGACAACGTGCTCAAGGAGTTGTCGATCAACCCGGACATCGAGTTCGTCAACGACCTGGGCATCGTCAAGCAAGGCGCCGACGAGCCGACCTACCTGAGCTTTCGCGAGGGCGTCAAACGCGCCACCGACGCCGGTCTGCTGGACGGCAGCGTGAAGTTCTACCTGGCGGGCGAAACCCTGCCCAAGCAAGTGCGCAAACTCGACACCGTGAGCAGCAGCCGCAAAACCAACGGCTCGAACAAATCCGACACCGACGCCTGCTTCTGGGCGCTGCAATCAGCCCTCGCCACCCTGCAGAACGCCGCGAAAAAAGCCGACGCCAACGCGGTGATCAACATCGCCAGCGTCGACCAGCGCGACCTGTACAAGGACACCGAGAAATTCCAGTGCCGCGCCGGCCTGGTGGTGTCGAGCGTGGCGTTGCGTGGGGATTTGGCACACGTTGATTGATTGACAGTAGAAACGACAAAGGGCGCCTTGCGGCGCCCTTTGCTATTCAGTTCAGCTCAAGTGCTGGCATGTAACTTCAAGCCCAACGCCTTCACCACTTTCAGAATCGTTCCAAACTCAGGATTTCCTTCACCTGACAGTGCACGGTAGAGACTTTCTCGAGACAGCCCGGCGTCACGTGCGACTTGGGTCATGCCTCGCGCTCTCGCAATGGTGCCCAGTGCCTTGGCGATAAAGGCAGGATCATCTCCAGCCTCCTCCATGCAGGCATCCAGATAATTGGCCATGTCCTCTTCTGTCTTGAGGTACTCGGCTGAGTCCCAACGAGTGAATTGTTCGGTCATGGGTTTTGCTCCTGCCAAGACTCCGCGATGAGCCTGGCTTGCTTGATATCTCGGGGTTGGCTGCTCTTGTCTCCACCACAAAGGAGGATGACCACTTGCCGACCTTGTTGCATGAAATAGACTCGATATCCGGGGCCATAGTCAATTCTGACTTCGCTGAGCCCCTCACCGACGGCTTTGACATCACCAAAATTCCCATCGGCCATACGATCAATGCGCACCTGAATACGCATCCTGGCGCGGCTGTCAGCCAGCTTCAAAAGCCAGCTGGAGAATGTTGAACTTCGAATGATCTCAGGCATGATCGAGAGTGTAGCCCTTGAGCTACACATGTACCAGACGGTTTTTTCTGCACCGACGTACGGTGTCTACACTCCATAAATCGTTGAATGCTGACTCGCAAAGTCAAGGAGATGACCATGCAAGTGAAAGCCCTGATCGCCGCCGCACTCCTCGGGTTATTGCCCAGCGCCAGCCACGCCACCAATCTGATGTACATGCCGTTCGAAACTGTGCTCTCGGATGCGATTCGCGCCGGGCGGCTGGATGGCAGTGTGAAGTTTTATCTGGTCGGCAACGGGCCTCAGGGAACTCAGCGGTTGTTGCAGCGCGGTGTGGTCAGCGACTTGAAGACCAACGGTTTCAACAAGAGCGATCACGACTCCTGCGAATGGGTGCTGCAGTCGAACCTGATCAAGTTGCAGGCCGACGCCAAGCGGGTCGGGGCGAATGCGGTGGTCAATATCGTCAGTTATTACGACCAGCATGTGCGCAAGGATTTGAATACTTATGAGTGCCGGGCCGGGGTGTTTGTGACGCGGGTGGCGTTGAAGGGGGATCTGGTGCGGTTGCCCTGAGGGGCGTTGATGTTTAAGTTGACGCCTTCGCGAGCAGGCTCGCTCCCACCTTGGAAGGCGTTTCCCTGTGGGAGCGAGCCTGCTCGCGATTTGATTGCGCAGCAATCAAGCGTTTGAAGGTTCGACTTTACGCGTCAGCAGTTCGACAAACGCCTTGGCCATCGGCGATTTCTGATCCTTGCGCTGCACCAGCCACACCGCCGACACCGCCTCCGGATCGAGCAGAGGTCGATAGACCACGCCGTCGATGCGCATCCGCTGGTAGGACGCCGGCAATACCGAAACCCCCAGCCCCGCTGCGACCAATCCGATGATGGTCATCGCCTCACCGGCCTCCTGGGCGAAATGCGGGCTGAACCCGGCATCGCGGGCCAGACTGAGCAGTTGCGCATACAGCCCGCTGCCGTAGCTGCGAGGAAAGAACACGAACGGCTCCAGCGCCAGCGCCGAGAGGAACAGCCCTTCCTCGCTGCCTTGCGCCAACGGATGTTTGGAGCCGAGCACCGCCACCAGCGGCTCACGCATCAGCTCAACCACGCTCAGCGAATCCGGCAAACCCAGCGGACGCATGATGCCGACTTCGATCGACTCATCCACCAGCGCGTCCGCGACCATGGTGCTGCTCATCTCCCGCAGGTTCAGGTGCACTGCCGGGAAACGCTGGCGAAACGAAAAAATCGCCTGTGGAATGGTTGAGTTGAACGGCGCTGACGAGGTGAAGCCAATTTTCAATTCGCCCAGTTCACCGAGTTGCGCACGCCGGGCGACGTCTGCCGCTTTGTCGACCTGCGCCAGCACCAGCCGCGCCTCCTCCAGAAACAATCGGCCGGCCTCGCTCAGCTCGACCCGACGATTGGTGCGCTCGAACAACCGCGCGCCGACCTCTTGCTCCAACGCCTGAATCTGCTGACTCAGCGGTGGCTGAGAGATCCCCAGCACCTGTGCGGCGCGGCCGAAATGCAATTCTTCGGCGACGGCGATGAAGTAGCGCAGATGACGCAATTCCATGGACACCCCATTAGGTCGTTAAAGCTATCAAACAGGTCGAACAATATATTGGATAGAAACATTAGCCAGCTATATGATTTTTTCATTGCCTGCCTGGCCGTGCCCTCCGAGGTCTGATGTGAAAACCGCCGCCGCCCCTCTTGCCCATGAAGTTCCGCCTGCCGCGGCGGACGATGTCATCGCCGAGCTGCAAGAGATCTACATCGAAAAAGGCACGCCGATGTTCATGCGCACGGTGCTCGCGCTGTTCAGCGGTGGCTTCGCGACCTTCGCTTTGCTGTATTGCGTGCAGCCGATGATGCCGCTGCTGTCTCACGAGTATTCGATCAACGCCGCGCAGAGCAGCCTGATTCTGTCGGTGGCGACCGGCATGCTGGCCTTCGGTCTGCTGATCACCGGGCCGATCTCTGACCGCATCGGTCGCAAACCGGTGATGGTCGCGGCACTGTTCGCCGCCGCGCTGTGCACCATTGCCAGTTCGATGATGCCGAGCTGGCACGGCGTGCTGATCATGCGCGCACTGATAGGCCTGTCGTTGAGCGGCCTGGCGGCGGTGGCGATGACCTACCTGAGCGAAGAGATCCACCCGCAACACATCGGCCTGGCGATGGGCCTGTACATCGGCGGCAACGCGATTGGCGGGATGAGCGGACGATTGATCACCGGAGTGTTGATCGACTTCGTCAGCTGGCACACGGCGATGTTGGTGATCGGTGGCCTGGCGCTGGTCGCGGCGGCAGTGTTCTGGAAGATCCTCCCAGAATCGCGCAACTTCCGCTCACGCTCGCTGCATCCGCGCAGCCTGCTCGACGGCTTCACCATGCACTTTCGCGACGCCGGCCTGCCGCTGCTGTTTCTTGAAGCGTTTGTGCTGATGGGCGCGTTCGTCACTCTGTTCAACTACATCGGCTATCGCCTGCTGGCCGCTCCGTACAACCTCGATCAGGTGTTCGTCGGCTTGCTGTCGGTGGTGTACCTGTCGGGCATCTACAGTTCGGCCAAAATCGGTTCGCTGGCGGACAAACTGGGACGGCGTAAAGTGCTGTGGGCGACCATCGCGCTGATGTTCGCCGGCCTTGCGCTCACGATGTTCACACCGCTGTTGCTGGTGATCGTCGGCATGCTGATCTTCACGTTCGGCTTCTTCGGCGCGCACTCGGTGGCGAGCAGCTGGATCGGCCGGCGCGCGACCAAGGCCAAGGGTCAGGCGTCGTCGTTGTACCTGTTCAGTTATTACGCCGGCTCCAGCATTGCCGGTACGGCGGGTGGGGTGTTCTGGCATCTGGGCGGCTGGAACGGGATTGGCTTGTTCATTGGTGCGCTGTTGCTGGTGGCGCTGCTGGTGGCGTTGAAACTGGCCAAGTTGCCGCCGTTGGTTTGTGGCGAAAAGGTTTAGCTACAACTGCGCCCTAGCGGTAATCGCGGGCCAAGGTACACTGACGGCATTCGTCAGTCTTGGTAAAGGGAAGCCAGAATGCGCCTGGACCGTCTCCACATAAAAAATTTTCGTTGCTACGAAGATGCCACTTTCGACTTTCAGCCAGGGTTTAATCTGGTAGTGGGGGTTAATGGGAGCGGAAAGACTTCGTTGTTGCAGGCGGTGGCAGCGTGCTTTGATGACTTCATTGCCTCAACAGGCGTTTATAGCAACTCTTTGAGTGAAAAAGACGCCAGATTTTTGATTAGTGACTACAGCGGTCGAATTCGTTTCGAGCGCCAGTATCCGATAGAGCTGACAGCCTCCGGCAACATTTTTGGCTTGCACTCATGGCTGAAGAGCAAACCACAAGCGGATGTGTATGTTTCGACTGACCCGAGACTTGTAGAGGTAGTAAGGGACAAGGTCGAGGGGCTAGGTCCAAAAAAGGAAATCGACCTTCCATTACTCGCGTTTTATCGGGGAAATCGTCGTTGGACGATGGAAAACGTTTCCCCGGAGTACTCTGCAACGGTAAAAATTTCCAGATTTGATGGGTATAGAAACTGGGATGATGCTGCGGCAAACATCAAAGATTTTGAAGGTTGGATTATCGGAAAGACGTTAGAACAGCTTCAATCCATCCATCGTTCCACGCAAATCATGTCAGTCTTTGATGATGAATTGTCTTGGATCAACACAGCACTGAAGGCAGCACTCCCAGATTCGGTAGGGATCTACTACGACCTTCAACTCAGAAGCCTTCTAGTAAATCTCGGTCAAGGGAATCTAATCCCATTCAACGAGTTGAGTGATGGCCAGCGTGGTCTGATTGCTTTGATTGCAGATATTGGCCGCCGGATGTGTATGCTAAATCCACACATGGGCATGGATGTCCTGGAAAAAACTTCAGGCGTGGTCATCATTGATGAACTGGATATCCACCTGCATCCTGCTTGGCAACGCAGCATCGCTCCGGCACTGAAAAAAGCTTTTCCTAAAATCCAATTCATTGCTGCGAGCCACTCCCCACAGATTATTGGCAGTCTCAGACCCGAAGAGGTCTTGGTACTGAACAATGGTGACCCATCTCACCCACGAGTAACTTACGGTCTGGATTCGAGCAGTGTGCTCGAAGAGGTAATGGGGGTTAAGCAGCGTGAACCAGAGATTGAAAATCTCCTCTCTGAGCTCTTTTCAACCTTGGAAGATAATGATCTAAAAAAGGCAAAATCGCAGCTTGCAGCGTTGAAAAAAAGAGCTCCTGATCTGCCAGAGTTCGCCGGCGCCGAAGCACTGATCAGGCGCAAGGAGATTCTCGGCAAATGAAGCGAGTGCTCAAGGGAACTGAACCAGCTTCATTTACAGATTGGAAAAACTCGGCGAACGACGAGTGGAGCCCAACTTACCCAACGCTACAAAACCCGCAAAAACGGGATTTGCATAATGCCCTGCTTAAGGAGCAAGGCTTCTTCTGCTGTTATTGCGGCCGGGAAATAGATGTCTCAACCAGCCATATCGAGCACTTCAGACCACAAGAGCATTTCGAAGAGCTAGCGTTGGAGTTTCACAACCTTCATGCCTCCTGCCTGCGAGAAACCAAGCCCGGCAACCCGTTGCACTGCGGCCATAAGAAGGGCAACTGGTTCGACGAAAACCAACACATTTCTCCCACCGACGAGAACTGTGAACAGCGCTTCCGATATCTGCGAACCGGCGAAATACAGCCAAAAGATTCTGACGACCTTCCCGCCACAAAAATGATCAAGGTATTGGCGCTAGACATCGCCTATCTCAAAAATCGACGTCAGGACACAATCCGCCGCCTCTTCGATGATGAGTTCGTCATGCAAGTCAGCGAGGAAGAGCTTAAGCGGTTGGTGACGGCGATCAGAAATACCGCGATTCCCAATCAGAAACCCTTCGACCACATCATCGCCCGCTACGCCGAACAACTCCTCGGTCGCTAAACCCATCGCAAACAAAAACGCCCGGCATTGGCCGGGCGTTTTTTATCGGGCGTCGATCACTCGTGATACTGCGCCGACAACTCGTGCACCGCACGCAGGAACGCACCGGCATGCTCCGGATCGACCTCAGGGGTGATGCCGTGGCCGAGGTTGAACACATGGCCGCTGCCCTTGCCGTAGCTGGCCAGAATGCGCCCGACTTCGGTGCGGATCGCTTCCGGTTTGGCGTAGAGCACGGTCGGGTCCATGTTGCCTTGCAGCGCGACCTTGTCGCCAACACGGGCGCGGGCGTTGCCGATGTCGCAGGTCCAGTCCAGACCCAGTGCGTCGGCGCCGGCCTCGGCGATGCTTTCCAGCCACAGGCCGCCGTTCTTGGTGAAGAGGATCACCGGCACCTTGCGCCCGTCGTGTTCGCGAATCAGGCCGCTGACGATTTTCTTCATGTAGGCCAGGGAGAACTCCTGGTACGCCGCCGCCGACAGGTTGCCGCCCCAGGTATCGAAGATCTGCACCGCTTGCGCGCCGGCCTGGATCTGGCCGTTGAGGTACGAGGTCACCGACTGCGCCAGCTTGTCCAGCAGCAGGTGCATGGCTTGCGGGTTGTCGTAGAGCATCGCCTTGGTCTTGCGGAAGTCTTTCGACGAACCGCCTTCGACCATGTAGGTCGCCAAGGTCCACGGGCTGCCTGAGAAGCCGATCAGCGGCACACGGCCGTTCAGCTCGCGGCGGATGGTGCTGACCGCGTCCATCACATAGCCGAGATCCTTGTGTGGATCCGGGATCGGCAGCGCTTCGATGTCCGCCAGGGTGCTGACGACTTTCTTGAAGCGCGGACCTTCACCGGTCTCGAAGTACAGGCCCTGGCCCATGGCATCGGGAATGGTGAGGATGTCGGAAAACAGGATCGCCGCGTCCAGTTGCGGGTAGCGGTCGAGCGGTTGCAACGTGACTTCGCAAGCGAATTCCGGATTCATGCACAGGCTCATGAAATCACCTGCCTGGGCACGGCTGGCGCGGTATTCAGGCAGGTAGCGGCCGGCCTGGCGCATCATCCACACCGGGGTGACGTCAACGGGTTGCTTGAGCAGGGCGCGGAGGAAACGGTCGTTCTTCAGGGCAGTCATGTCGGCATCCGGAAAAAAAGTGCGGGCATTTTCTCAGAGCGCGACGCAAAAGGCACGGATGCAGGTCAGCCTTTTGTCTATCGGGTCAATTTATTGCGTTGGAATGCAAATTTTTGCAGCAACACAAAGCACTGTGGGAGCTGGCTTGCCAGCGATGCAGGCAACTCGGTTTCTCAGGTAAACCTAGTTGATGCTATCGCTGGCAAGCCAGCTCCCACAGGTATTGCATTCCAAATATTGGAAGTTGATCAGACGCCCAGGTAATCGAGGATCCCTTCAGCCGCATTGCGGCCTTCGAAGATCGCCGTCACCACCAGGTCGGAACCGCGCACCATGTCGCCACCGGCGAAGATTTTCGGGTTGCTGGTCTGGTGCTTGTACTGACCTTGCTCAGGCGCGACGACGCGGCCCTGGCTGTCGGTCTGGATTTCGAACTGTTCGAACCACGGTGCCGGGCTCGGGCGGAAACCGAACGCGATGACCACGGCGTCGGCCGGGATGATCTCTTCGGAGCCCGGGATCGGCTCGGGGCTGCGACGTCCACGGGCGTCCGGCTCACCGAGACGGGTCTCGACCACTTTCACGCCTTCGACCTTGTCTTCGCCTACGATCGCGATCGGCTGGCGGTTGTAGAGGAATTTCACGCCTTCTTCCTTGGCGTTCTTCACCTCTTTGCGCGAGCCGGGCATGTTCGCTTCGTCACGACGATAGGCGCAGGTCACCGACTTGGCGCCCTGGCGGATCGAGGTGCGGTTGCAGTCCATCGCCGTGTCGCCACCACCGAGCACCACAACCTTCTTGCCTTTCATGTCGACGAAATCTTCCGGCGACTTTTCAAAGCCCAGGTTGCGGTTGACGTTGGCAATCAGGAAATCCAGCGCGTCGTAGACGCCCGGCAGATCCTCACCGGCAAAACCGCCCTTCATGTAGGTGTAGGTGCCCATGCCCATGAACACCGCATCGTATTCGGCGAGCAGTTGCTCCATGGTCACGTCCTTGCCGACCTCGGTGTTGAGACGGAACTCGATGCCCATGCCGGTGAAGACTTCGCGACGATTGCTCAGCACGGTCTTCTCAAGCTTGAACTCGGGAATGCCGAAGGTCAGCAGACCGCCGATTTCCGGGTTCTTGTCGAACACCACCGGGGTCACGCCGCCACGCACCAGCACGTCGGCACAGCCCAGACCCGCCGGGCCGGCACCGATGATCGCGACACGCTTGCCGGTCGGCTTGACCTTGGACATGTCCGGGCGCCAGCCCATGGCGAACGCGGTATCGGTGATGTACTTCTCGACCGAACCGATGGTCACCGCACCGAAACCGTCGTTGAGGGTGCAAGCACCCTCGCACAGACGATCCTGCGGGCAGACCCGGCCGCAGACTTCCGGCAGGGTGTTGGTCTGGTGCGACAGCTCGGCAGCCTGGAGGATGTTGCCCTCGGCCACCAGCTTCAGCCAGTTGGGAATGAAGTTGTGCACCGGGCACTTCCATTCGCAATACGGGTTGCCGCAACCCAGGCAGCGGTGGGCCTGATCGGCCGACTGCTGGGGTTTGAACGGTTCGTAGATCTCGACGAACTCTTTCTTGCGTTGACGCAACAGTTTCTTCTTCGGATCCTTGCGCCCGACATCGATGAACTGGAAGTCGTTATTCAGACGTTCAGCCATTGTTAAAACCTCATCAAACTCTTCAGGCGCATATCACTGCGGGTTGGCACGAGTGCTGGAAAGCAACGATTTCAGGTTGGCAGCCTTAGGCTTCACCAGCCAGAAACGACGCAGGTAGTCATCAAGGTTCTCGGCGAGTTCACGACCCCACTCGCTCTCGGTTTCCTTGACGTACTCGTTCAGCACGTTCTGCAGGTGGCTGCGGTAGGCTTCCATCGCCTCGCCGCTGATCCGCTGGATTTCCACCAGTTCGTGGTTGACCCGGTCAACGAAGGTGTTGTCCTGGTCGAGCACGTAGGCGAAACCACCGGTCATGCCAGAGCCGAAGTTGTAACCGGTCTTGCCCAATACGCAGACGAAACCACCGGTCATGTACTCGCAGCAGTGATCGCCAGTGCCTTCCACAACGGTGTGGGCACCGGAGTTACGCACAGCGAAACGCTCGCCCGCAGTACCAGCGGCGAACAGCTTGCCGCCGGTGGCGCCGTACAGGCAGGTGTTGCCGATGATGGCGCTGTTCTGAGTCTGATAGACGCTGCCCTTCGGCGGCACGATGACCAGTTTGCCGCCGGTCATGCCTTTGCCGACGTAGTCGTTGGCGTCGCCTTCCAGGTACATGTTCAGACCGCCGGCGTTCCACACGCCGAAGCTCTGACCGGCCGTGCCTTTGAAGCGGAAGGTGATCGGCGCATTGGCCATGCCCTGATTGCCGTGCTTGCGCGCGATTTCGCCGGAGATCCGCGCACCGATCGAACGGTCGCAGTTGCAGATGTCCAGATCGAACTCGGCGCCGCTGAGGTCATTGATCGCCGACGTCGCCATGTCGACCATTTTCTCGGCCAGCAGGCCCTGGTCGAACGGCGGGTTGCGCTCAACGCCGCAGAATTGCGGTTTGTCCGCCGGGATGTGATCGCTGCCCAGCAGGGGGGTCAGGTCCAGGTGATGCTGCTTGGCGGTCTGGCCTTCGAGGACTTCCAGCAGATCGGTGCGGCCGATCAGCTCCTCGAGGGAACGCACACCCAGTTTGGCCAGCCACTCACGGGTCTCTTCAGCGACGTAGGTGAAGAAGTTCACCACCATGTCGACGGTGCCGATGTAGTGATCCTTGCGCAGCTTCTCGTTCTGCGTCGCAACGCCGGTGGCGCAGTTGTTCAGGTGGCAGATGCGCAGGTATTTGCAGCCCAGGGCGATCATCGGCGCGGTACCGAAGCCGAAGCTCTCGGCGCCGAGGATCGCGGCCTTGATCACGTCGAGGCCGGTTTTCAGGCCACCGTCGGTCTGCACCCGGACTTTGCCGCGCAAGTCGTTGCCGCGCAGGGTCTGGTGGGTTTCGGCCAGGCCGAGTTCCCACGGAGCGCCCGCGTATTTGATCGAGGTCAGCGGCGAAGCACCAGTGCCACCGTCGTAGCCGGAGATGGTGATCAAGTCCGCGTAGGCCTTGGCCACACCGGCGGCGATGGTGCCGACGCCTGCTTCTGCTACCAGTTTCACCGAGACCAGCGCCTTCGGGTTGACCTGTTTCAGGTCAAAGATCAGTTGCGACAAGTCTTCGATCGAATAGATGTCGTGGTGCGGCGGTGGCGAAATCAGGGTCACGCCCGGCACTGCATAACGCAGCTTGGCGATCAGCCCGTTGACCTTACCGCCCGGCAGCTGCCCGCCCTCGCCCGGTTTGGCGCCCTGAGCGACCTTGATCTGCAGCACTTCGGCGTTGACCAGGTATTCCGGGGTCACCCCGAAACGGCCGGTCGCGACCTGCTTGATTTTCGAACTCTTGATGGTGCCGTAACGTGCTGGGTCCTCACCGCCTTCGCCGGAGTTGGAACGCGCACCGAGGCGGTTCATGGCTTCGGCCAGGGCTTCGTGAGCTTCCGGCGACAGGGCGCCCAGCGAGATACCGGCAGAGTCGAAGCGCTTGAGCACCGATTCCAGCGGCTCGACTTCACTGATGTCCAGCGGTTTGTCGAGGGTCTTGACCTTGAACAGGTCACGGATCATCGACACCGGACGGTTGTCCACCAGCGAGGTGTATTCCTTGAACTTGGCATAGTCGCCCTGCTGCACGGCGGCTTGCAAAGTGTTGACCACGTCCGGGTTGTACGCGTGGTATTCGCCACCGTGGACGAACTTCAGCAGACCGCCCTGCTGGATCGGCTTGCGCGGACTCCAGGCTTCGGTAGCGAGGGCTTTCTGCTCGGCTTCGATGTCGACGAAACGCGCACCCTTGATGCGGCTCGGCACGCCACGGAAGCTCAGCTCGCACACTTCTTCGGACAGACCGATGGCTTCGAACAGCTGTGCACCGCGATAGGACGCGATGGTCGAGATGCCCATCTTCGACAGGATCTTCAACAGACCTTTGGTGATGCCTTTGCGGTAATTCTTGAATACCTCGTAGAGGTCACCCAGCACTTCACCGGTACGGATCAGGTCGCCCAGCACTTCGTAGGCCAGGAACGGATACACCGCCGAGGCGCCGAAACCGATCAGCACCGCGAAGTGGTGCGGATCGCGGGCGGTCGCGGTTTCCACGAGGATGTTGGAATCGCAGCGCAGGCCTTTTTCGGTCAGGCGGTGGTGCACCGCGCCGGTGGCCAGCGAAGCGTGGATCGGCAGCTTGCCCGGGGCGATATGGCGGTCACTCAGGACGATCTGGGTACGTCCGGCACGCACGGCTTCTTCAGCCTGATCGGCAACGTTGCGGATCGCCGCTTCGAGGCCGACGCTTTCGTCGTAGTTGAGGTCGATGATCTGCCGCTCGAAACCCGGGCGGTCGAGGTTCATCAGCGAGCGCCACTTGGCCGGCGAGATCACTGGCGAGCTGAGGATCACGCGCGAGGCGTGCTCCGGCGATTCCTGGAAGATGTTGCGCTCAGCACCGAGGCAGATTTCCAGCGACATCACGATCGCTTCACGCAGCGGGTCGATCGGCGGGTTGGTGACCTGCGCGAACTGCTGGCGGAAATAGTCGTATGGCGTGCGCACGCGCTGCGACAACACGGCCATCGGCGTGTCGTCGCCCATCGAACCCACGGCTTCGTAGCCCTGTTCGCCAAGCGGACGCAGCACCTGATCACGCTCTTCGAACGTGACCTGATACATCTTCATGTATTGCTTGAGCTGATCGACGTCGTAGAACGCCGAACCGTGATCGTTGTCTTCCATGGTCGCCTGGATGCGCAGGGCGTTCTTGCGCAGCCATTGCTTGTACGGATGACGGGACTTCAGACGGTTGTCAATCGCGTCGGTGTCAAGGATCTGCCCGGTCTCGGTGTCCACGGCGAGGATCTGCCCCGGACCGACACGGCCCTTGGCGATCACGTCTTGCGGCTGGTAGTTCCAGACGCCGATTTCCGACGCAACGGTGATGAAGCCGTTGGTGGTGGTGACCCAGCGCGCCGGACGCAGACCGTTACGGTCGAGCAGGCACACCGCGTAACGACCATCGGTCATCACCACGCCGGCCGGGCCGTCCCACGGTTCCATGTGCATCGAGTTGTACTCGTAGAACGCACGCAGATCCGGGTCCATGGTTTCAACGTTCTGCCACGCTGGCGGAATGATCATCCGCACGCCACGGAACAGGTCGATGCCACCGGTAACCATCAGTTCGAGCATGTTGTCCATGCTCGAGGAGTCGGAACCGACACGGTTGACCAGCGGGCCGAGTTCTTCCAGATCCATCAGATCGTTGGTGAACTTGGTCCGACGGGCCTGCGCCCAGTTGCGGTTACCGGTAATGGTGTTGATCTCGCCGTTGTGCGCGAGGAAGCGGAATGGCTGAGCCAGCGGCCATTTCGGCAGGGTGTTGGTGGAGAAGCGCTGGTGGAACACGCAGATCGCGGTTTGCAGGCGCTGGTCACCCAGGTCCGGATAGAACGCGGCCAGGTCGGCCGGCATCATCAGGCCTTTATAGATGATGGTCTTGTGCGAAAAGCTGCAGATGTAGTGGTCGGTGTCGGCAGCGTTGGCCACCGACGAGCGACGACGGGCGCTGAACAGCTTGACCGCCATGTCCTGATCGCTCAGGCCTTCACCGCCGATGTACACCTGCTCGATTTGCGGCAGACGCTCAAGGGCCAGACGGCCGAGGACGCTGGTGTCGATCGGCACTTTGCGCCAGCCGATCAGTTGCAGGCCTTCAGCGAGGATCTCGCGGTTCATGTTCTCGCGAGCGGCTTCGGCCTTGGCCGGGTCCTGATTGAAGAAGACCATGCCCACGGCATATTGCTTGGGCAGCTCGACGCTGAAGTTTTCCTGGGCCATCGCCCGCAGGAAGGCATCGGGCTTTTGAATCAGCAGACCGCAACCGTCACCGGTCTTGCCGTCGGCATTAATCCCACCGCGGTGGGTCATGCAGGTCAGGGCCTCGATGGCCGTTTGCAAAAGGGTATGACTGGGCTCGCCCTGCATATGGGCTATCAGGCCGAAACCGCAGTTATCCTTGAATTCATCTGGTTGGTACAGACCTGCTTTCATAGACACTTTCTCACCAGGCTGCCTCTTTACGAGGCAAATTTCTTTTCAATTCAACCACTTGCTTGCCGCGCCGAACGTACGCCGGCTTTGCGGGGGCAAAAGGGTGGTCATTGTACACAGCGACACAGACGCTCACAAATTTGACGACGAAATGTCGCAAATTCATGTCGCATTTGTGAAAGGTTTAAAGCGATCTGCTGTGCTAGTCAAAACTTTTTTAATTCTGACTGCAACGACTCAAAGACTACTGTGACGCAGACACCACAAGGCACGCGGTCTGTAGAGACGGCGCGCACTTGTAGAAATTTTGAGGTGCTTGGAGAGGCGGCCTGGGTAAGGCCGCCGAATCTTCAGCGAGTTGTTGCCAGTTCCTGTTGGACGCTGGCGACAGTGCGAGGCCAAGGTTTACCAGCCTGAACCTTCGCTGGCAAGGCCTTGATGGCAGAAACGGCTGCATCACGATTGGCGAAATTGCCGTAGGTGATCACGTAGAGAGGCTTGCCGTTGAGGACTTTCTTGAAATAACGGTACTCGCCGCCCTGCTCCTTGACGAAGTTCTGCGCGGTCGCTTCGGAGCTGGTGCCAAGGATCTGCACCACGTAGTTGCTGGTCGGCTGACCGGCGTACCAGCTGCCACCGGCAGCCTTGGCCACGGTAACCGGCTTCTCGGCCGGTTTGGCAGCCGCAACAGGCTTGGCCGGGGCCGGAGCCGGTTTGGCCGCTGGCGCTGCCGGAGCAGGCTTGGCGGTAGCGACCTGAGTCGGTGCCGGGGTCGGCTTGGCGGCTGGCACCGGAACCGGGGTTGGCGCCGGGCCGGCCGGAACACCTGCCGGTGGTGCGGAAGTCGTTACGGTTGGCGGCGTCGCGCTGGAACCTTCGACCGGCACGCCGTCGTCACCTTCGGTGATGCCGCCTGCGGCCTCAGCCAACGGGCCGCGCATTACCGGCTGCGAGTTGCCGACCAGCGGCAGCGGCATCGGCTGGGTATTGCCGGCGAACTCGACGTTCGGCGCGCCACCCTTGGCGCCTTGGCCCAACGGCAGTTGTGCCTGTTCGTTGGCAGGTGTGCCGGTGGTTGGTGCCTTGTTGCGACCCGGCATCAGCCAGGCGGCGGCGACCGCGACCACAACGACGGCGGAAATCGCCAATACGTGTTTCTTCGGCATGTTGAACCCCATACTTGGACGCTTGACCGCAGAGCGGCTGGCAATCATGACTTCGATCAGTGCATCGCGAGCGACCTGGTTGATGTTGCCAGGCCAACCCTCCGAGCTTTCGTGAATCTCAGAGATCTGATCCGCGGTAAAAAGTTCGACACCCCGGCCCGCACCTTCGAGCCGTTGGTCGAGATATTCGCGGGTCTCTTCTTCGGTGTACGGCTGCAATTCGATGACGTGGAAGCGCTCTTCCTCAAGGTGCAAGGCCTCGAGCTGCGCGATCAGCGACGACTCACCGAACAGGAACACGTGCGGGCGACCTTCCGGTGCACCGGCACCCAGCGCCATCAGCGCTTCGAGCGCGGATTCGTCGAGCTGCTCGGCGTCATCCACCAGCAGATAGACTTCCTGACCAGTGAGCGCCAGTTGTACCACTTGCGCCAGAATCGCGCCGACCTCGGCCTGCCCAACGTCCAGCGCCTGAGCAACCTGACGCAGCACGCCGGCGGCATCGCCCGCCCCACGGGCCGATACCACAACGCTTTGCACCGATTGCTTGTTGGTGCTGGCTACCAGCGCCTGGCGCAGCAGGGTCTTGCCGCTGCCTTGCGGGCCAGTGACCACCAGCAGCAACTGGCTGTAACGCGCCAGGTGGTGCAATTGCCCCAGCACCGGCTTGCGCTGGGCCGGGAAGAATTTGAAGCCCGGCACCCGCGGCGCGAAAGGGTCGTGACTTAACTGGAAATGGCCGAGGAACGCCTCGTCGGCATGCAAACTAGTCATCGGAATCTTATTAACCTTTAAGCTGAGCCAGAGCGCGGTAATCCGCTCCCAGCGTGGCCTGTAGAACCTCTTTCGGATAATCGGCGGTCACCACCGCTTCGCCCATCCGGCGCAGCAGCACCAGGCGCAGACGACCGTCGATCACTTTTTTATCAATTGCCATGTGTTCGAGAAAATCGGCTTCGGTCATTTCTTCCGGCGGAATCACCGGCAGACCGGCACGCTGGAACAGACGAATGCCGCGATCACGTTCCTGCTCGCTGATCCAGCCCAGACGCGCGGACATCTCCAACGCCATCACGGTGCCAGCGGCCACCGCCTCACCATGCAACCAGACACCATAGCCCATGTGGGTCTCGATGGCGTGGCCGAAGGTATGGCCGAGGTTGAGCGTGGCACGCACGCCGGTTTCCTTCTCATCGGCACCGACCACCGCAGCCTTGGCCGCGCAGGAACGCTCAATGGCGTAGGTCAGGGCCTTCTGATCCAGTGCGCGCAGGGCATCGATGTTTTCTTCAAGCCAGCTCAGGAACGGCTCGTCGCAGATCAGCCCGTATTTGATGACTTCGGCCAGACCGGCCGACAACTCACGCGCTGGCAGGGTTTTCAGCGATGCGGTATCGATCAGCACGACGTTCGGCTGATAGAACGCGCCAACCATGTTCTTGCCCAAAGGATGGTTGATACCGGTCTTGCCACCCACCGACGAATCGACCTGGGACAACAGCGTGGTAGGAATCTGGATGAAATCGACGCCGCGCTGATAGCAGGCGGCGGCAAAACCGGCCATGTCACCGATGACCCCGCCGCCGAGGGCGATGATCGTGGTGCGGCGGTCATGACGGGCAGTCAGCAGGCCGTCGAAGATCAGTTGCAGGGTTTCCCAGTTCTTGAAGGCTTCGCCGTCCGGCAGCACCACGGAAATCACCGAGAACTGCGCAAGGCTGCGGGTCAGACGTTCGAGATAGAGCGGCGCAACGGTCTCGTTGGAGATGATTGCCACCTGCCGCCCATGGATATGCGGCGCCAGCAACTCAGGCTGATCCAACAAACCTTCGCCAATATGAATCGGGTAGCTGCGCTCGCCTAGATCGACCTTGAGTGTCTGCATGTGTCCCCACAGTGAAGATGGAAGCAGGCGTCCTGCCTTGAATTATTGGATGTCCGCGACCTTTAGCTGATGTGACGCCGCTCGCACGTCATCCGCCACAACCTCGACGGCGGTGACCGGACGCCGAGGATAGCGCATTTCCGGCGGCGCTTTAACGGGGTGGCAACTGTGCCAGACGGTCGAGAATGTCGAGCACCACCATGCGCGGTGGCCGTTCGTCGGTTTCCACCACCAGATCGGCGATCTCTCGATAGAGCGGATCGCGGATCTCCAGCAAGTCACGCAGGGTTTTCGCCGGATCGGCGGTGCGCAGCAAAGGACGATTGCGATCGCGCGACGTACGCCCGACCTGCTGCTCGACGGAGGCGTGCAGATACACCACCCGTCCGCCCGCGTGCAGGGCCTTGCGGTTGGCATCGCGCATCACCGCGCCGCCGCCGGTCGCCAGCACCACACCGTCGAACGCGCACAGCTCGGCGATCATCGCCTGCTCACGGTCACGAAAGCCGGGTTCGCCTTCCTTGTCGAAGATCCACGGGATATTGGCGCCCGTGCGCAGTTCAATTTCCTTGTCGGAATCTTTGAACGGCAGGCGCAGCTCTTTGGCCAGCAACCGGCCGATGGTGCTTTTTCCAGCGCCCATCGGTCCTACAAGAATCAAATTTCGCACAGAATCAACGACTCACAGCAATCGCCTGGTTATTCATGATACGCGGAGTGAGAAATACCAGCAGCTCGGATTTTTTCTCCGAAACCACATCACGCCGGAAAAGGCGGCCAAGATACGGCACATCGCCAAGAAATGGCACCTTATCTACGACCTTGCTTTGAGTATTTGAGAAAACGCCCCCAATCACGATGGTCTCGCCGTCGTTTACCAGCACTTTGGCGTTGACTTCGTTCTTCTTGATCGGCGGCACATCCTGCACCTTGTTCAGGTAGTCCGGCTCGTCCTTGGTGACTTTGACCTCCATGATGATGCGGTTGTCGGGGGTGATCTGCGGCGTCACTTCCAGCGACAGCGAAGCCTCTTTGAACGACACCGACGTCGCACCGCTGGAGCTGGCTTCCTGGTACGGAATCTCGGTGCCTTTGAGGATTTTCGCGGTCTCCTTGTCGGAGGTCACCACTTTCGGCTGCGAGACAATTTCGCCGTTGCCGGTTTTCTCCATGGCAGTCAGCTCAAGATCGAGCAGCACGTTGTCGGTGATGAAGGCGATGCCGATCCCGGATGTGTTACCGACCGTGCCCATATCGACGAACGGCGAGTTGGTGCTGGTACTGCCCGGTGTGCCGATGGTGGTCGAGGTGCCGTTACTGACGCCGGAGGTGTTCCAGTTGCCCTTGTTCTGGATCGAACCGCCCCAGCGCACGCCCAGACTCTTGTCGTAATCGACGTTGGCCTCGACGATCCGCGCTTCGATCATCACCTGACGCACCGGGATATCCAGCTGCGCCACGATCCGCCGCAGTTCGTCGAGGCGATCCTGGGTCTGGTAGGCAATGATGTTGTTGGTCCGTTCATCGACCGTGATCGAGCCGCGTTCATCGATTTTCGCTTCGGCGCTGGTCACCGACTGGAACAACTTGGCAATGTCCGCCGCTTTGGCGTAGTTCACTTGCAGCAGCTCGCGACGCAGCGGCGCCAGTTCGGCGATCTGTTTTTGCGACTCCAGCTCCTGGCGTTCGCGGGCGGCAATTTCGTCGGCCGGCGCCACCAGCAACACGTTGCCGATCTTGCGCTTGTCCAGACCTTTGGTCTTCAGCACCAGATCCAGCGCCTGGTCCCATGGCACGTTTTGCAGACGCAAGGTGATCCCGCCCTGCACCGTATCGCTGGCCACCAGATTGAGGTTGGTGAAATCGGCAATCAGTTGCAGCACCGAGCGCACGTCGATGTCCTGGAAATTCAGCGAAAGCTTTTCGCCGCTGTAGCTGTTGCGGTCAGCGTTGCGCTTTTGCAGATCATCGACGGTCATCGGGCGAATGCTGACGGTCAGCTTGTTGTCGGTCTGGTAGGTGGAATAGTCGAACGTGCCGCTGGGCTCGACGGTGATCACCGCGCGATCGCCAGTGGCGGCGGCATTGACGAACTGCACCGGGGTGGCGAAGTCCTTGACGTCGAGGCGTACCCGCAGCCTGTCGGGCAACTGGGTGCGGGCAAAGCTGAGAATGATCTTGCCGTCATGCTCCTGGATGTCCGGGGCGATGGTCGGGTCCGACAGGTCGATGACCACATTCCCCTCCCCTGCAGTACCGCGCTGGAAATCGACGCCACGAATGGTTTTGGCGACAGGGGTGTAAGCCTTCGCCGGAGCCGCAACCGGTCGCGGCGCAGCAGCGGCAGGCTTTGGCGCAGCAGGCTTGGCGCCCTGCCCGACCACCACGAACAGATTGTTGCCCTCGACCCGTGAGGTATACGGCGTCAGTTGCGTCAGGTTGATGATCAGACGCGTGCGGTCGCTGGCTTCGACCACTGTCGCACTGCGGGCGTTGCCGCTGCCCAGATCGCGGGTCTTGTTCGTCAGTTGGCTGGCGACACCCGGCAGGTCCAGGGCGATTCGCGCCGGCGATTCGGTGGTGTAGCCCTTGGGTTGCGGTGGCGGACTATCAAACGCCAGCCTCAACTCGACACGGTCACCCGGTAACGCCGCGACATCCAGCGCCTTGAGACTGGCCGCCTGAACCATCGGTGAAAGCAGCGCTATCCATAGCGAAAAACCGAGGGTGGAGAAAATCCTGTTCATTGTTCGACTTCCACTATGAGTGCTCTTTCAAAGGAATGGTGCGCGGACGTTCCAGCCAGGCGCCTTCGCCGTCGGGCACGATCTCGACCACATCGACCTGAGTGGCGCTGATGGCGACGATGCGCCCATCGTTGCGCCCCAGGTAGTCGCCGACTTTCAACCGATGCACCCCGCCCGCCCCGCGCAGCAGCGCAAAGGAGCCGGAGGCATTGGAGATCGTGCCGACCATTTCAAACTGCTCGATGTTGAAACCTTCGAGGTATTGCTTGACCCGGTTGGGGTCGGGTTTGACGTTGCGCGAGCCGCGCTGGTGCCCGGCCAGATCGACTCGCACCTGACGCGAGAACGGGCTGCGCAGGTTGGCCGCGCTGTAGGTGAACGTGGGATAGGAATGAAACGTCGGCGTCGGCTCGATACGGCCGGCCGGCCGCAGACGTACTTCGTTCATGTAGGCGTCGAGGTCACTGAACTCGTCACTGCCGCCGCAACCACTGAGGCCGAACAAGAGCACTGACAGGGCGAAAAAACGAAACGGGGTCATTTGTCCAACCCCTTGTCGTTGTAGCGGTAAGTCTTGGCGAGGATGTTCATGCGCAGCTTCGTCCCGCCATCGGGGCTGGCAGGTGCCAGTTCGAAATCGTGCAAGGTGACGATCCGTGGCAACCCGGCAACCCCACTGACGAACGTCGCAAGGTCGTGGTAAGCCCCGGTGACGGTGATCTGGATCGGCAACTCGATGTAGAACGGCTGAGTCACTTCCGGCAGCAGTTTGATCTCTTCAAATTCGAGACCGCTGCCCAGCCCGGTGCGGGTGATGTCTTCGAGCAATCCCGGGACTTCGGTGTCGCTGGGCAACTGCCGCAGGAGCACGCCAAAAGTGTTTTCCATCTCCTTCATCTGCTGGGTGTACAGCTCCAGGTTGGCGGCCATGCGCGCCTTGCTGGCGAATTGCTCTTTCAAGGTGTCTTCTTCCTGACGCCTGGCTTCCAGCTGGTTTTCCATGTCGCTGATGAAAAAGTTGTAGCCAAGCGCCAGCACCAGCACCGCCAGGAACACTCCCGCGATGCTTTTCACCGCGGTTGGCCAGGAGCCGATATTGCTGGTGTCCAGATCGTTGAAGTCGATATTGCGCAGACTTTGCAGCCATTCGGACGGTTTCATTTGTCGCCCTCCGTCACGGCCGGCTGGGTCTGACGAACGGTCAGCTGAAAGACGTTGGCCTGGTCCACCTGACCGGCAGTCGTCGCTTTCACTTCATTGAGACTCGGCGCGTCGAACCAGTCTGAGGCGTCCAGATTGCGCATCAGCTCCGAAACGCGATTGTTCGACTCCGCCGCGCCGCTAATCGACAGCGTCTTGCCGGCCAGTTTCACGCTGGTGAAATACACCCCGTCCGGCAGCGTGCGCGCCAGTTGGTCGAAGATCCGCCCGCTGATCTGCCGGTTGCCCTGCAAGTCCTGGATGATGCGCATGCGCTCGACCAGTTGCTGGCGCCGCGCCTTGAGTTCGCTGATTTGCTTGATTCGTTCGTCGACCACGGCAATCTGTTTGCCGATGTAGGCATTGCGCTCGGCCTGCCGCTCGATGGCGGTACTGAAGATCTGATCGGCGATAAATACCGCGCCCACCGAGCCGACGAAGACTCCAATGAGAATCAGCAGGAAACGCTTGCGCCGCTCTTCGCGGCGTTCTTCACGCCAGGGGAGAAGGTTGATCCGCGCCATCAGTCGAAACTCCTGAGCGCGAGCCCGCAGGCGATCATCAGGGCCGGCGCGTCACTGGCCAGTGCCCCGGCGTTGACCTTGCTGCTCAAGGCCATGTCGGAAAACGGGTTGGCGACCTGGGTCGGGGTGCCCAGACGCTGCTCGATCAGGCGATCCAGCCCCGGCACCGACGCTGTGCCGCCGGCCAGCAGAATGTGATCGACCGAATGGTACTGCCCGGAGGCGAAAAAGAACTGCAATGAGCGCGAGACCTGCTGCACCAGGGCATCACGGAATGGCTGCAACACCTCGCTGACATAGTCATCCGGCAGACCGCCCTGCTTTTTCGCCAGCCCGGCCTGCTCGACGGTCAGACCGTAGCGGCGCTGGATTTCCTCGGTCAGTTGCCGGCCACCGAACAGTTGCTCGCGGGTATAGATGATGCGGCCGTTGTGCAGGACGCTGAGGGTGGTCATGGTGGCGCCGATGTCTACCACGGCGACAGTCAGGCGCTCCTGCGAGGCGGCCAATTGAGTGGCGAGCAGGCCGAACGAGCGCTCCAGCGCGTAGGCCTCGACATCGACCACGCGCGCAGTCAGCCCGGCCAGCGCCAGCGCTGCCTCGCGAACTTCGACATTCTCCTTGCGACAGGCGGCCAGCAGCACGTTGACCCGCTCCGGGTTGCGTGGCGACACACCCTGGACCTCGAAATCGATGGCGACCTCGTCCAGCGGGTAGGGGATGTATTGATCGGCCTCGATCTTGAGCTGGTTTTCCAGTTCGTCATCGGTCAGCCCGGCATCCATCTCGATGATCTTGGTAATCACCGCTGAACCGGCCACCGCCACCGCCACGCTTTTGAGCCCGGTGCGCGCCTTGACCAGTACACGGGACAAGGCATTGCCCACGCCTTCAAGCTCGGCGATGTTCTTTTCGACCACCGCGTTGGGCGGCAGCGGCTCCACCGCGTAGGCCTCGACCCGGTAGCGGTCGCCCTGACGGCTGAGTTCCAGCAGCTTCACCGAAGTGGAGCTGATGTCGATCCCCAGTAACGTATCGGTCTTTTTATTGAAGAGTCCCAGCACTACCAATTCCCTATGACTTTCCGTGAGTTACGGACTCTGTAATACGTCTTGCGTTCCTTCATCACGCCTTGACAGAAGCGCAAATGACGCCCCCAGCAGAAAAGTGCTTATAATGCCCAGCGTTTTTTTCCGCTTTTTACTGCCGGCCCGGGCCGTTCTGTGTGTTACCGGAACCCTGTCGCCACCTTCATTCTTTGCCCTGGATGCTTAAAAGCCTTGATTCGTCTGCTGAAATTTTTCGGTTGGTCCATCGTCGCCGTTTTCTGCGGACTGCTTTTAGGTCTCAGTGGCGCGTTTCTTTACCTTAGTCCGGGTTTGCCGTCTGTGGAGGCGCTGAGAAGCATTCAGTTGCAGATTCCGCTGCGGGTCTACAGCAGCGACAACAAGTTGATCGCAGAATTTGGCGAAATGCGCCGTACTCCGATCCGTTTCGCCGACATTCCACCCAATTTCATTAATGCGTTACTAAGTGCTGAAGACGACAATTTCGCCAACCACTATGGCGTCGATCCGAGCAGCCTGATGCGTGCCGCGACCCAACTGGTCAAAAGCGGGCACATCCAGTCCGGCGGCAGCACCATCACCATGCAGGTGGCGAAGAACTTCTTCCTGACCAGCGAACGCAGCTTCTCGCGCAAAACCACGGAAATTCTCCTGGCCCTGCAAATCGAGCGACAGCTGACCAAGGACGAGATCCTTGAGCTGTACGTGAACAAGATTTATCTGGGTAACCGCGCCTATGGCATCGAGGCGGCGGCGCAGGTGTATTACGGCAAGTCGATCCGCGACGTCAGCCTGGCGCAGATGGCGATGATCGCCGGCCTGCCAAAAGCCCCGTCGCGCTTCAACCCGCTGGCCAACCCGGCGCGCAGCAAAGAACGCCGCGACTGGATCCTCGGCCGCATGTACAAGCTTGGAAAAATTTCCGAGGCCGACTACACCGCCGCGATCAACGAGCCGCTGAACGCCAGCTATCACGTACCGACCCCGGAAGTGAACGCACCGTACATCGCCGAAATGGCCCGTGCGGAAATGGTCGGCCGCTATGGCAGCGACGCCTACACAGAAGGTTTCCGCGTCACCACCACCGTGCCGAGCAACCTGCAGGAAATGGCCAACACCGCGTTGCACGAAGGCCTGATGACCTACGACCAGCGTCACGGCTACCGTGGCCCCGAGTCGCGCCTGCCAGGCAAGACCCACGAAGCGTGGGCCACCGAACTGACCAAGCAGCGCACCATCAGCAGCCTGGAGCCGGCCATCGTCACCCAGGTCGACAAGAATGGCTTGCAGGTGCTGACCCGTACCGGCGAAGAGCACGTCGCCTGGGACACCATGAAATGGGCCCGCCCGTTCCTCAATACCAACAGCATGGGCGCCGCACCGCGCCAGCCGTCGGACGTGGCGCAGGTCGGCGACCTGATTCGCGTGCAGCGTCAGCCGAACAACTCGCTGAAGTTCAGCCAGATCCCGCAGGCGCAAGGCGCGCTGGTGTCGCTGGATCCGCAGAACGGCGCGATTCGCTCGCTGGTCGGTGGTTTCGCCTTCGAACAGAGCAACTACAACCGCGCCCTGCAGGCCAAGCGTCAGCCGGGTTCGAGCTTCAAGCCGTTCGTCTACAGCGCTGCGCTGGACAGCGGTTACACCGCCGCGACCCTGGTCAACGACGCCCCGATCGTGTTCGTCGACGAGTACCTGGACAAAGTCTGGCGGCCGAAGAATGACACCAACACCTTCCTCGGCCCGATCCGTCTGCGCGAAGCGCTGTACAAGTCGCGTAACCTGGTGTCGATCCGTCTGTTGCAGGCGATGGGTGTCGGCAAGACCATCGACTACATCACCCGCTTCGGTTTCAACAAGCAGGACCTGCCACCGAACCTTTCGCTGGCGCTGGGCACCGCAACCCTGACCCCGATGGAGATCGCTACCGGCTGGAGCACTTTCGCCAACGGCGGCTACAAGATCACCCCGTACATCATCGACAAGATCGAAAGCCGCAACGGCGACACGCTGTTCGTCGCCAACCCGCCGACCGTGCCACAGGGCGGCTCGGCGACCGATGGCATCGCAGCGCCGACGCCTCAGCCGATTACCGTCAACACCGCTGCGGTTCCGGGCGAAGCCCCGGGCGCTACGGCTGCGCCACAAGTGCCTGCGGTGGCTGAGCGAATTGTCGATGGCCGCACCACGTACATCCTCAACAGCATGCTGCAGGACGTGATCAAGCTCGGCACCGGTCGCCGCGCGCTGGCCATGGGTCGCAGCGACATCGCGGGCAAGACCGGTACCACCAACGAATCGAAGGATGCATGGTTCTCCGGTTACAACGCCGATTACGTGACCACCGTGTGGACCGGTTTCGACCAGCCAGAGAGCCTCGGTCGTCGCGAGTTCGGTGGCACCGTGGCGCTGCCGATCTGGATGAACTATATGTCGGCCGCGCTCAAGGACAAGCCGCCGCATGTGCAGCCTGAGCCGGAAGGCATCCTCAGCCTACGAGTGGATCCGGTCAGCGGCCGTGCAGCAACGCCGAGCACACCGGGTGCCTACTTCGAGCTGTTCAAGGCCGAAGACACGCCGCCTTCGGTGAATGAACTGGGCAACGGTGCCGTACCGGGCAGCCCGCTGCCAGCGGATGAGCAGGCGCCGATCGATCTGTTCTGATCCAGCCCAAGCAAAAAGCCCCGCCTTCGTGAGAAGCGCGGGGCTTTTTTGTGCTTCAAAGCAAGATCAAAAGATCGCAGCCTGCGGCAGCTCCTACAGAATCGGCGCCGATCCGCGAAATCGGCGGCCACCAAGGCCAACTGTAGGAGCTGCCGCGGGCTGCGATCTTTTGATCTGCCAAACAAAAAGCCCCGACTCTCACAAGCCGGGGCTTTCGTTGGAGCGCTACAACGGCTTAGCCGTTGAACACGTCATCCACGCTTTTCAGCGGGTAGTTCTTCGGATACGGCAGGGTCGCCACACCGGTCTCGATCGCAGCTTTCGCCACAGCATCGGAGATCAGGGTGATCAGGCGCTTGTCCATTGGCTTCGGAATGATGTACTCACGGCCGAATTCCAGCGGCGCACCACCGTAGGCGTCGCACACGTCCTGTGGCACTGGCAGTTTGGCCAGTTCGCGCAGGGCGTTGGCCGCAGCCACTTTCATTTCTTCGTTGATGCGCTTGGCGCGAACGTCCAGGGCACCACGGAAGATGAACGGGAAGCCCAGAACGTTGTTGACCTGGTTCGGGTAGTCGGAACGACCGGTGGCCATGATCACGTCGCTGCGGGTGGCGTGCGCCAGTTCCGGGGAGATTTCCGGATCCGGGTTCGAGCAGGCGAAGACAATCGGGTTGGCCGCCATCGACAGCAGGCCTTCAGCGCTCAGCAGGTTCGGGCCGGACAGACCGACGAACACGTCAGCGCCTTGCAGAGCGTCAGCCAGGCTGCGCTTGTCGGTGGCGTGAGCGAATACCGCTTTGTACTGGTTCAGGTCGTCACGGCCGGAGTGGATCACACCGGTACGGTCAACCATGAAGATGTTTTCGATTTTTGCGCCCATGCTCACCAGCAACTTCATGCAGGAGATGGCCGCAGCGCCAGCGCCGAGGCAGACGATCTTGGCTTCCGGCAGGGTTTTGCCGGCGATTTCCAGGGCGTTGATCATGCCGGCTGCGGTCACGATCGCAGTGCCGTGCTGGTCATCGTGGAATACCGGAATGTCGCACTGCTCGATCAGAGCACGTTCGATCTCAAAGCACTCAGGCGCCTTGATGTCTTCCAGGTTGATGCCACCGAAGGTGATGGAGATGCGTTTTACGGTGTCGATGAAGGCTTGCGGGCTTTCGGAGTCGACTTCGATGTCGAACACATCGATGCCGGCGAAGCGCTTGAACAGTACGCCTTTACCTTCCATTACCGGCTTGGAAGCCAGTGGGCCGAGGTTACCCAGACCCAGAATCGCGGTGCCATCGGAAATGACTGCAACCAGGTTGCCCTTGCCGGTGTATTTGTAGGCCAGTTCAGGATCGCGGGCGATCTCGCGCACTGGTTCAGCTACGCCGGGGCTGTACGCCAGCGACAGGTCGCGGGCGGTAGCAGTGGCCTTGGTGAGCTCGACACTCAGCTTCCCTGGACGAGGATTGGCATGATATTCGAGAGCGGCAGTTTTCAGATCAGACATTTTGGCATTCCGCTTTTTACTGTTGGACAGACTGGTCAGCGAGGATACGCGCCTCGCAAAGTCCCCACAAGACTGAGCGGTCACCCCTGTCAAGCGCCCTGTCCTACGACTTTGGGCCAAGAGCCACGGCGCACAAGGGCTGGACTGTTCACAATCGATAGAAAAAATGTCTACAATTTTTCTTCAGCGCACACTTTGCAGCATCGACGGATCGGTCAATGGCAGTAGCCAACGCGGCTGATCCGGTTTCAACCCGCCACGCCGCGAACGATCAACGACCCAGCCGCGAGCCTCGACCTGCCTGCCTTTGAGCGACTGCAACCGGACGTTGTCGAATTGTCCGAGCAGATTGGGTGCAACGCGCAGTACAACCGAGCCCTGCAACTCGATCCAGATTCCGCCGCGATTGCGCTGAACCTTGCTCACACGCCCACTGACCACGGCGAACCCCGAAGTGCGGATCTGCTCCGCTTTCAGTACAGGCGACTGGCGCCAGACCCCGCGCCCAGCGGTTCGTGCACGCTGTTCGGCGGCTTGCTGACAGGCAACCAGGTCGACATTCGGTGCCACCGCCACTTGAAAACCCAGGCCGTCGGCAAGCATTTGCGCTTCAAGATTGGCCCCACTTGAACTGTAGACATGCGCGAGGGTGCGACCGTAATGGTCTTTGGCCTGCTTGCCCGGCAGCAAACCGACCCGACCGCCGCTGTCCGCCACCAGTGCTTCAAGACGCTTGCGCGCCGCCACGGCGAAGGATTCGTCACTGCGGCCCTGCTTGCCCAGTTCCGGGGTGTTGAGACCGATCATCCGCACGCTGCGTCCATCGCTCAGGCGCAGGGTGTCGCCGTCGACCACGCGCTGTACCGCAACGCTGCTCAGCCCTTTGGGCGCGGTGCAGAAGGCCTGGGCGCCGGACAGCCAAATCGCGGACACAAAAAAGGCGCCCACAAGGGACGCCTTTTTCATCAGCCTTGAAAAACCGTAGAGGCTTTCCAGGATGACCAATCTTACTTCTTGGCGCCGAAGGCACCGAAACGGTCGGCGAACTTCTGAACGCGACCACCGGTGTCCAGAGTCTTCTGCTTACCGGTGTAGAACGGGTGGCACTCGTTGCAAACGTCGATCGCCAGGGCTTTGCCGAAGGTCGAACGGGTTTCGAACTTGTTGCCGCAGCTGCAGGTAACAGCAACTACTGGGTAATCCGGGTGGATATCAGCTTTCATGGTGTATTCCTCAGGCTAGCGTGCCGCCACCCAACACTATTGTTGAATACCGCACGTAATTAGGCCGCGGATTCTACCAGACAATGCCAATCGCGCAAGCTGTCCCTGAGACCGACCGTCTGCTAGGCTCCCGGGCTTGAACACACTCCCCTGTGGGAGCGAGCTTGCTCGCGAATACGTTGTGCCAGTTGATGATTTCGTGCCTGACACACCGCGTTCGCGAGCAAGCTCGCTCCCACAGTTGAACTGCGCCAAGCCTCCTTTTGTGTTGATAGAGATCCCCCCGCGTGCCCGACGCCATTCTGCGCCTCGCCCTGCCTTCGCCCCTGCGCCGCCTGTTCGACTATCGGGCCCCGGCCGGGGTGCAGCGCGCCCAGTTGCAACCGGGCATGCGCCTTCGTGTGCCGTTCGGGCGGCGGGAGATGATCGGGATTCTGGTCGAGATCACCGATACCAGCGACGTGCCGCTGGAGAAACTCAAGCCGGCGTTGGCCCTGCTCGATGCAGAGCCGCCGCTGCCGCCCGCACTGTTCAAGCTGTGCCTGTGGACGTCGCAGTATTACCAGCACAGCCTCGGCGATACCTTGAGCTGGGCGCTGCCGGTGCTGCTGCGTCAGGGCGAACCGGCCGAAGCCCGTCAGGAGCGCTTCTGGTCTGTCGCGCCCGGCGCCAGCCTCGATGATCCGCGCGTCGCCCGCGCGCCACGGCAACGGGAAGCGCTGGCGACGCTGGCACAGCACCCGCACGGTGTGGCTCATCAGTTGTTGAGCAAATTGATGCTGAGCAAGGACAGCCTCGACCTGCTGCTGGCCAAGGGCCTGGTGCAAGTGAAAATCCGCCGGCATGCCCCCAGCGTGCGCCATGAACACTGGCTGGCCCAGCCGGAGTTGCCGCTCAACACCGAACAACGCGCCGCTTACGAGGCGATCCGCGCCGGGTTCGACAGTTATCACGCGTTTCTGCTGGCGGGCGTCACCGGCAGCGGCAAGACCGAAGTCTATTTGCAACTGATCCGCGAAACCCTCGAAGCCGGCAAGCAGGCGCTGGTGCTGATTCCCGAAATCAATCTCGGCCCACAGACCTTGGCGCGTTTCGAGCAGCGCTTCAATGCGCGTATTGCCCTGCTGCATTCGGCGGTCAACGACCGTGAGCGCCTCGACGCCTGGCTCGCTGCCCGCGACGGCGAGGCCGACATTATTATCGGCACCCGCTCGGCGCTGTTCACCCCGATGAAAAACCCGGGGCTGATCATCATCGACGAAGAGCACGACGGATCCTATAAACAGCAGGAAGGCCTGCGCTACCACGCCCGGGATCTGGCACTGGTGCGCGCGCGACAGGAAAACATCCCGATCGTCCTCGGCTCCGCCACGCCTTCACTGGAAAGCCTGCACAACGCCTACACCGGTCGTTATGGCCTGCTGCGCCTCAACGAGCGGGCCGGCGGCGCCAGGCAACCACGTTTCCTGCGGCTGGACGTGAAAAGCCGTCCGCTGGACAGCGGCATTTCCGGGCCGATGCAACAAGCCATTGGCCAGACCCTCGCGGCCGGCCAGCAGGTGCTGGTGTTTCTCAACCGGCGCGGCTTTGCGCCGACGTTGCTGTGCCACGATTGCGGCTGGATGTCCGAGTGCTCGCGCTGCGACGCGCGAATGACCGTGCACCAACGCTACGGCGAACTGCGCTGCCACCACTGTGGCAACGTCGAGCGCACACCGCGCCAATGCCCCAAGTGCAATAAAGTTGATCTGCGCCCGGTGGGCGCCGGTACCGAACGCGCCGAAGAACGCCTGGCGATTCTGTTCCCGGATTACCCGGTGCTGCGCGTCGACCGCGACAGCACCTCGCGCAAGGACGCGATGAATCAGTTGTTCGCGACGATTCAGAAGGGACAGCCGTGCATTCTGGTCGGCACGCAAATGTTGGCCAAGGGGCATCACTTCCCCCGGGTCACGCTGGTGTCGATTCTGGATGCCGACGGCGGGCTGTTCTCCGGCGACTTCCGCGCCAGCGAGCGTATGGCGCAGTTGATCGTGCAGGTGGCCGGGCGCGCCGGACGGGCGGAAGAGCCGGGCAAGGTGATCATCCAGACCCACCTGGCCGACCATCCTTTATTGGTGCAATTGACCGAGCAGGGCTACTTCGCCTTTGCCGAACAGGCGCTGAGCGAGCGCCGCGCTGCGGGACTGCCGCCGTTTTCACACTTGGCCCTGTTGCGTGCCGAAGCGCACAAACCGGGGCAGGCCGAAGGTTTCCTCGATGAGGCATGCAGCGCCGCCGAGCGTTTGCTGGCCGAGCAGAAGCTGGGCGGGATCGAACTGCTAGGGCCGGTGCCGGCGCCGATGGAGCGCCGAGCCGGTCGCTATCGGGCGCAGCTGTTGGTGCAGGCGGCAGCGCGGGCACCGCTGCATCGATTGCTCGCCAGCTGGTTGCTGGAGTTGGAGCAGATGCCGAGCGGGCGGGCCGTGCGCTGGTCGCTGGATGTCGATCCCGTGGATCTGTATTGACGCCGACCTGTGGCGAGGGAGCTTGCTCCCGCTGGGGCGCGAAGCGGCCCCAAAACCGCAGTGCCAGCCAAACCGAGCCCGCCGGTTTTACGACTGCTGCGCAGCCGAGCGGGAGCAAGCTCCCTCGCCACAGGGTAATTTGTCACCACATATCCATAAGCTGCCTGCTAAGGTTGGCAAGCCCGTCTTCGCAACGGATAATGCCCAGTTTTTCCACCCGCGCATCGATGCGCCGCCGCGCTTGCGGTCGAAAGAGAAGACCATGAAAGACACCATTCGCCAGCTGATCCAACAAGCCCTCACCCAACTCGTCAACGAAGGTGTGTTGCCTGAAGGCCTGTCGCCGGCGATTCAGGTGGAGAACGCCCGTGACAAGACCCACGGCGACTTCGCCAGCAACATCGCCATGATGCTGGCCAAGCCTGCGGGCATGAAGCCGCGCGATCTGGCGGAGAAAATCATCGCCGCGCTGCCGGCCGACGACAACGTCACCAAGGCCGAGATCGCCGGCCCCGGCTTCATCAATTTCTTCCAGAACACCCAGGCTCTGGCCTCGCGCCTCGACGCCGCGCTGGCCGATGCTCACGTTGGCGTGCGCAAGGCCGGTCCGGTGCAGCGCACTGTGGTCGACCTGTCGGCACCGAACCTGGCCAAAGAGATGCACGTCGGCCACCTGCGCTCGACGATCATCGGCGACGGCGTGGCCCGTGTTCTCGAGTTCCTCGGCGACGAAGTGATCCGTCAGAACCACGTGGGCGACTGGGGCACCCAGTTCGGCATGTTGATGGCTTACTTGCAGGAAAACCCGATCACCAGCGACGAGCTGTCCGATCTGGAAAACTTCTACCGCGCCGCCAAACAGCGTTTCGACGAATCCGAAGAGTTCGCCGACCGTGCCCGTGGCCTGGTGGTCAAGCTGCAGGCCGGCGATGCCGAGTGCCTGGCGCTGTGGACCAAGTTCAAGGACATCTCGCTGTCGCACTGCCAGAAGATCTACGAACTGCTCAACGTCAAACTGACCATGGCCGACGTGATGGGCGAAAGCGCCTACAACGACGACCTGATCAACGTGGTCAACGACCTGAAAGCCGCGGGCATGCTGGTCGAGAGCAACGGCGCCCAGTGCGTGTTCCTCGACGAGTTCAAGAACGCCGACGGCGATCCGCTGCCAGTGATCATCGTCAAGGCTGACGGCGGTTACCTGTACGCCACCACTGACCTGGCGGCCGTGCGCTATCGTTCTGGCAAACTGAAGGCCGACCGCGCGCTGTACTTCGTCGACCAGCGTCAGGCCCTGCACTTCCAGCAAGTGTTCGCCGTGGCGCGCAAGGCCGGTTTCGTGACCCATCCGATGGAAATGGAGCACATGGGCTTCGGCACCATGAATGGCGCCGATGGCCGTCCGTTCAAGACCCGTGATGGCGGCACCGTGAAGCTGATCGATTTGCTGACCGAAGCCCAGGAACGTGCCTACAACCTGGTCAAAGAGAAAAACCCGGAGCTGGCCGAAGACGAACTGCGCAACATCGCCAAGGTCGTCGGCATCGGTGCGGTGAAATACGCCGACCTGTCCAAGCACCGCACCAGCGACTACAGCTTCAACTTCGACCTGATGCTGAATTTCGAAGGTAACACTGCGCCGTATCTGCTGTACGCCTACACTCGCGTGGCCGGCGTGTTCCGCAAACTGGGCAAGGACTTCAGTGAAGTCGATGGCCAGATCGCCCTCGAAGCCGAGCACGAGCAAGAGCTGGCGGCAAAACTGGCGCAGTTCGGCGAAGTACTGAACAACGTCGCGGAAAAAGGCACGCCACACATCCTCTGCACTTACCTGTATGACGTCGCCGGTCTGTTCTCCAGCTTCTACGAGAACTGCCCGATCCTCGCCGCCGAGACGCCGGCCCAGACGCAGAGCCGTCTGCGCCTGGCCGCGCTGACCGGTCGTACTCTCAAGCAAGGCCTGGAACTGCTGGGCCTGGAAACTCTGGAGCGCATGTAAGTTGGCTGCCAAGAAAAAACCTGCACCCAAGCGTGGCGCCAGCCGTTACCAAGCTCCTGCAAAGCAACCGATTCCGGGCTGGCTGTGGATGGCCATCGGCCTGACGGTCGGTGCGTTCATCGTATTCCTGATGAAACTGGAGCCGGGCAAGGGCAGCGACACGGTCAAGCGCGAGAAAGTCGAGCAGGCGCAGCAGCAGAAAGCGTCGAAGATCGCCGAGGCCAACAAGACCCCGCCGAGCCCGACGCAACCGGTGAAGCCGAAGTACGATTTCTACACCCTGCTGCCGGAATCGGAAGTGATCGTGCCGCCGGACGCCGTGCCGGAGAAAACCCTGCCGACGCCACAAGTGCCGACCACGCCGGTCACCCCGGCGGAAGCGGCGAAAATCGATACTGCTCGGGCGCAGGCTGCGCTGTCGGGCATCACCCCGCCGCCAGCGCCACCGGTGGCGAAAGCGGCGCCGGTGACCAAGTTCTTCCTCCAGGCCGGTTCGTTCCGCAAAGAGGCGGACGCGGACAAGGTGCGGGCGCAGATCATTCTGCTGGGCCAGGCTGTTTCGGTTGAGTCGGGCACGGTGAAGGATGAAACCTGGTACCGCGTACTCGTTGGCCCGTTCAGCAACCGCGAACAGCTGACCACCGCACAGAAACAACTGGCGGGCAGCGGTTTCAGCAACCTGTTGTTACAACAACGCCAGAGCCGCTGACCACTCGCCGTACGTAAATCGTTCGGCGGACTTTGTGGCGAGGGAGCTTGCTCCCGCTGGGGTGCGAAGCGCCCCCAAACCCTGTGAATCCGGTGCATCAGACAGACCGGGGTTGCAGGTTTTACGACTGCTGCGCAGCCGAGCGGGAGCAAGCTCCCTCGCCACAAGGATTTGCATCCCCCTCCATCACCGCTCGTCCCCTCTCCCGCGCTGTGGTTGAAATCCTCTCCAGCACCCCCATATGAATGGGCATAAGGCATTTTCGCCCCGCTGCGTGGAGACTCTTCCCTTGACCACCATCGTTTCAGTCCGCCGCCACGGCAAAGTCGTCATGGGCGGCGACGGCCAGGTTTCTCTCGGCAATACCGTGATGAAAGGCAACGCGAAGAAAGTTCGTCGCCTGTACCACGGTCAGGTCATCGCCGGTTTCGCCGGTGCCACCGCCGACGCCTTCACCCTGTTCGAACGTTTTGAAGGCCAGCTCGAGAAACATCAGGGCCATCTGATCCGCGCCGCTGTCGAACTCGCCAAAGAATGGCGCACCGACCGCTCCCTGAGCCGCCTCGAAGCCATGCTCGCAGTCGCCAACAAGGACGCCTCGCTGATCATCACCGGCAACGGTGACGTGGTCGAACCCGAAGACGGCCTGATTGCCATGGGTTCCGGCGGCGCCTACGCGCAAGCCGCAGCCAGCGCGCTGCTGAAAAAGACCGACCTGTCGGCCCGTGAGATCGTCGAAACCGCCCTCGGTATCGCCGGCGACATCTGTGTATTCACCAACCACACTCAGACCATTGAGGAGCAGGATCTCGCTGAATAAGCCTGACGCGGCCTAAGTGCCACGGCTTGTTTCTGCTTGAGGACCGTCAATTACTATGTCCATGACTCCCCGCGAAATCGTCCACGAACTCAACCGCCATATCATCGGCCAGGACGATGCCAAGCGCGCCGTCGCGATTGCTCTGCGCAACCGCTGGCGCCGCATGCAGCTGCCTGAAGAGCTGCGCGTTGAAGTGACCCCGAAAAACATTCTGATGATCGGCCCGACCGGTGTCGGTAAAACCGAAATCGCCCGTCGCCTGGCCAAGTTGGCCAACGCGCCGTTCATCAAGGTCGAAGCGACCAAATTCACCGAAGTCGGCTACGTTGGCCGTGACGTCGAATCGATCATCCGTGATCTGGCCGATGCCGCAATCAAGATGCTCCGCGAGCAGGAAATGACCCGCGTGCGTCACCGTGCCGAAGACGCTGCCGAGGATCGTATCCTCGACGCACTGCTGCCACCGGCACGCATGGGCTTCAGCAATGAAGAGGCACCGAGCAGCGATTCCAACACCCGTCAGCTGTTCCGCAAGCGCCTGCGTGAAGGTCAGCTGGACGACAAGGAAATCGAGATCGAAGTCGCCGAAGTGGCTGGCATCGAAATCGCCACGCCGCCTGGCATGGAGGAAATGACCAGCCAGCTGCAGAACCTGTTCGCCAACATGGGCAAGGGCAAGAAAAAGGCGCGCAAGCTCAAGGTCAAAGAAGCGCTGAAACTGGTGCGCGACGAAGAGGCCGGGCGTCTGGTCAACGAAGAAGAGTTGAAGGCCAAGGCGCTGGAAGCGGTCGAGCAGCACGGCATCGTGTTCATCGACGAAATCGACAAGGTCGCCAAGCGCGGCAATGTCGGCGGCGCCGATGTCTCCCGTGAAGGCGTACAGCGCGACCTGCTGCCGCTGATCGAAGGCTGCACCGTCAACACCAAGCTGGGCATGGTCAAGACCGACCACATCCTGTTCATCGCCTCCGGTGCGTTCCACCTGAGCAAGCCGAGCGATCTGGTGCCTGAGCTGCAAGGCCGTCTGCCGATCCGTGTCGAACTCAAGGCGCTGAGCCCGGAAGACTTCGAGCGCATCCTCAGCGAGCCGCACGCATCGCTCACCGAGCAATACTGCGCGCTGCTGAAGACTGAAGGCCTGAACATCCAGTTCCAGCCGGAAGGCATCAAGCGTCTGGCGGAGATCGCCTGGCAGGTCAACGAGAAGACCGAGAACATCGGTGCCCGTCGTTTGCACACGCTGCTTGAGCGTCTGCTGGAAGAGGTGTCGTTCAGTGCCGGCGACCTGGCCAGCGCGCATGACGACCAGCCGATCCTGATCGACGCTGCGTACGTCAACAGCCATCTGGGCGAATTGGCGCAGAACGAAGACCTGTCCCGTTATATCCTGTAGGTCACTCTTCCCTGTAGGAGCTGCCGCAGGCTGCGATCTTTTGATCTTGAAAAGCAAAATCAAAAGATCGCAGCCTGCGGCAGCTCCTACAGGGGTTCATCACAGTCGGATGACCTGCAATGACCACGATCCCCACCGACATCAAACTGCACAAAGCCTCGAAAACCCTGACGCTCAAGTACGCGTCCGGCGAGGAGTACACCCTGCCCGCGGAATTTCTGCGCGTGCACTCCCCCTCCGCCGAGGTCCAGGGCCACGGCAAACCGATCCTGCAATTCGGCAAGCTCAATGTCGGCCTCAGCGGCCTGGAACCGGCCGGTCACTACGCACTGAAACTGACCTTCGACGACGGTCATGACAGCGGCTTGTTCACTTGGGATTACCTCTACGAGCTGGGGCGACGTTATGACGCACTCTGGGCCGATTATCTGGCCGAGCTCAAAGCCGCCGGAAAAACCCGCGATCCGGACCAGTCGATTGTCAAGCTGATGCTCTAGTCCGAGACTCTTGCTCTTTAGAGGGCATTTTCTAAATTCATCTGTTTGAATGCTGCGCCTGGCGGTCGAGGATCGGCTGCTTGCGAAAAAAATTAAACTCGGGTAACCAATGGAGCTGGCAAGTTCCCTGCAGTGCTCTATGAACTGTAAAGCAGCTATGCAGAATTAACGGTCACCCGAGCAGTAGTACCTGGCATTGGCTGTGGAACTGCACAGCCGAAACCGGGTACTCGTCTCAGGACAATGGAGCGTCGTAGATGAGTAACAAGAATAACGATGACCTGAAGTACCAAGCCTCGGAAAACACCCTGGGGCTTAATCCCGTCGTTGGGCTACGCGGAAAGGATCTGCTGGCCTCTGCTCGAATGGTGCTGACCCAGGCCATCAAACAACCTATCCATAGTGTCAAGCACGTCACCCATTTCGGCCTCGAACTGAAGAACGTGCTATTCGGCAAATCCGAACTGCAACCGGCCAGCGATGACCGTCGCTTCGTTGATCCGGCGTGGAGTCAGAACCCGCTCTACAAACGTTATCTGCAAACTTACCTGGCGTGGCGCAAGGAGCTCCATTCCTGGATCGACGACAGCAGCCTGTCGCCCAAAGACATCGCGCGCGGCCACTTCGTGATCAACCTGATGACCGAAGCCATGGCCCCGACCAATACCGCCGCCAACCCGGCGGCGGTCAAACGCTTCTTCGAGACCGGCGGCAAAAGCCTGCTCGATGGCCTCTCGCATCTGGCCAAGGATCTGGTGCACAACGGCGGCATGCCGAGCCAGGTCAACATGGGCGCGTTCGAGGTCGGCAAGAGCCTGGGCGTGACCGAAGGCGCGGTGGTGTTTCGCAACGACGTGCTGGAGCTGATCCAGTACAAGCCGATCACCGAGCAAGTCCACGAGCGCCCGCTGCTCGTGGTGCCACCCCAGATCAACAAGTTCTACGTATTCGACCTGAGCCCGGACAAGAGTCTGGCGCGCTTCTGCCTGCGTAATAACGTGCAGACCTTCATCGTCAGCTGGCGCAACCCGACCAAGGCCCAGCGCGAGTGGGGCCTGTCGACTTACATCGATGCGCTCAAGGAAGCCGTCGACGTGGTCACCGCCATCACCGGCAGCAAAGACGTAAACATGCTCGGCGCCTGCTCCGGCGGCATTACCTGCACCGCCCTGCTCGGCCACTACGCCGCGATCGGCGAGAACAAGGTCAACGCCCTCACGCTGCTGGTCAGCGTGCTCGACACCACGCTGGACAGCGACGTCGCCCTGTTCGTCGACGAGCAGACCCTGGAGACCGCCAAGCGCCACTCCTATCAGGCCGGTGTGCTCGAAGGCAAAGACATGGCCAAGGTCTTCGCGTGGATGCGCCCCAACGACCTGATCTGGAACTACTGGGTCAACAACTACCTGCTCGGCAACGAGCCGCCGGTGTTCGACATCCTGTTCTGGAACAACGACACCACCCGGTTGCCGGCCGCGTTCCACGGCGACCTGATCGAGATGTTCAAAAACAACCCGCTGATTCGGCCCAATGCACTGGAAGTGTGCGGCACGCCGATCGACCTCAAGCAGGTCACCGCGGACATTTTCTCGCTGGCCGGCACCAACGACCACATCACCCCGTGGAAGTCCTGCTACAAGTCGGCGCAGCTGTTTGGTGGCAAGGTCGAGTTCGTGCTGTCGAGCAGCGGGCATATCCAGAGCATCCTGAACCCGCCGGGCAACCCGAAATCGCGTTACATGACCAGCGAAGGCATGGCCGCCAATGCCGATGACTGGCAAGAGAACTCGACCAAGCACACCGATTCCTGGTGGCTGTACTGGCAGGCGTGGCAGGCCGAGCGCTCGGGCAATCTGAAAAAAGCACCACTGAAACTGGGCAACAAGGCTTATCCGGCAGGCGAAGCATCGCCGGGCACCTACGTTCACGAGCGGTAAAACCTGTGGGAGCGAGCTTGCTCGCGAAAGCGTCGTGTCAGTCACCATCAATGTTGAATGATTGATCGCATTCGCGAGCAAGCTCGCTCCCACAGTTATAAATTTGAGAAACAGACTCCATCCACAGGGCCTGAAGCATGCCGCAACCGTTCATTTTCCGTACCGTCGACCTGGATGGTCAGACCCTCCGCACGGCGGTACGTCCCGGCAAGCCTCATTTGACGCCCTTGCTGATTTTCAACGGCATCGGCGCCAACCTGGAGCTGGTATTTCCATTTGTCGCGGCGCTGGACCCGGATCTGGAAGTGATCGCCTTTGACGTGCCCGGTGTCGGCGGCTCGTCGACGCCCAACCGGCCGTATCGCTTTCCCGGGCTGGCGAAGCTGACCGCGCGGATGCTCGACTACCTCGATTACGGTCAGGTCAACGTCATCGGCGTGTCCTGGGGCGGCGCGCTGGCGCAACAGTTTGCTCACGACTACCCCGAGCGCTGCAAGAAACTGGTGCTGGCAGCAACCGCCGCCGGTGCGGTGATGGTGCCGGGTAAACCGAAAGTGCTGTGGATGATGGCCAGTCCGCGGCGCTACATTCAGCCATCGCACGTGATCCGTATCGCCCCGCTGATCTACGGCGGCTCGTTCCGCCGCGACCCGACGCTGGCCGCCAGCCATGCCGCCAAGGTGCGTTCGGCGGGCAAACTCGGCTACTACTGGCAGCTGTTCGCCGGCCTGGGCTGGACCAGCATTCACTGGCTGCACAAGATCCATCAGCCGACGCTGGTACTGGCCGGCGACGACGATCCGCTGATCCCGCTGATCAACATGCGCATGCTTGCCTGGCGGATTCCCAACGCCCAGTTGCACATCATCGACGACGGTCATCTGTTCCTGATCACCCGCGCCGAAGCCGTGGCGCCGATCATCATGAAATTCCTTGAGGAGGAACGCCAGCGCGCCGTGATGCATCCGCATCCGACCCCGCTGGGCGGCTGAATCACTGCGGCAGGCTTTATGCAGGGTTTTGAACAAAGTGCGCGGCAGGACGCCGCGCGGGCAGCAACCCGTAACAGCGACTATGGTGTTCTGGTTCGGTGAGTTTGTTTTTGACCTGAAGACGAAGGAGTGTTGAGTCATGCGCGACAAACCAGCGACGGGCGTTGTGCCCAGCCCCGCCGTGTTCATCAACGCACAAAGTGCGATCACCGGCCTGCGCGGCCGGGACCTGATCTCGACCTTGCGCAGCGTCGCCGCCCACGGTCTGCGCAACCCGATTCACAGCGCGAAGCACGCCTTGAAACTCGGTGGCCAACTCGGTCGCGTGCTGCTCGGCGAAACCCTGCACCCGACCAACCCGAACGACAGCCGCTTCGCTGATCCGGCATGGAGTCTCAATCCGTTCTACCGGCGCAGCCTGCAGGCCTATCTGGCCTGGCAAAAACAGGTCAAGAGCTGGATTGATGAAAGCAACATGAGCGATGACGATCGCGCCCGCGCGCACTTCGCCTTCACCTTGCTCAACGACGCGGTGGCACCGTCGAATACGCTGCTCAACCCGCTGGCAGTCAAGGAGCTGTTCAACTCCGGCGGGCAAAGTCTGGTGCGCGGTCTGAGTCATCTGTTCGATGACCTGCTGCACAACGACGGCCTGCCGCGCCAGGTCACCAAACAGGCATTCGAGGTCGGCAAAACCGTCGCCACCACCTCTGGCGCCGTGGTGTTTCGCAACGAGATGCTTGAACTGATCCAGTACAAGTCGATGAGCGAAAAGCAATACGCCAAGCCGCTGCTGGTGGTGCCGCCGCAAATCAACAAGTACTACATTTTCGACCTCAGCCCGCAGAACAGCTTCGTCCAGTACGCGCTGAAAAATGGCCTGCAGACGTTCATGATCAGTTGGCGCAATCCAGACGTGCGCCATCGCGAATGGGGCTTGTCGACCTACGTCGAAGCAGTGGAAGAAGCGATGAACATCTGCCGGGCGATCACCGGCGCCCGCGACGTCAACCTGATGGGCGCCTGCGCCGGTGGCCTGACCATTGCCGCCCTGCAGGGGCATTTGCAAGCCAAGCGGCAGCTGCGACGTGTCTCCAGCGCGACCTATCTGGTCAGCCTGCTCGACAGTCAGATTGAAACCCCGGCCACGCTGTTCGCCGATGAACAAACCCTCGAAGCCGCCAAGCGCCGCTCCTATCAGAAAGGCGTGCTCGACGGACGCGACATGGCCAAGGTGTTTGCCTGGATGCGGCCCAACGATTTGATCTGGAGCTACTTCGTCAATAACTACCTGCTCGGCAAAGAGCCGCCCGCGTTCGACATCCTCTACTGGAACAACGACAACACCCGCCTGCCCGCCGCGTTTCACGGCGACCTGCTGGACTTCTTCAAGCACAACCCGCTGACCCATCCGGGCGGGCTGGAAGTCTGTGGCACGCCGATCGACCTGCAGAAAGTCACCGTCGACAGCTTCAGCGTGGCCGGCATGAATGACCACATCACGCCGTGGGACGCGGTGTACCGCTCGACCCTGTTGCTTGGCGGGGAGCGGCGCTTCGTGCTGTCCAACAGTGGCCACGTGCAAAGCATCCTCAACCCGCCGAGCAACCCGAAAGCCAACTACGTCGAGAACGGCAAGCTCAGCAGCGATCCACGCGCCTGGTACTACGACGCCAAACGCGTCAACGGCAGCTGGTGGCCACAGTGGCTGGAGTGGATTCAGCAACGCTCCGGCGCCCAGCGCGAAACCACGTTCACGCTCGGCAACCCGAACTATCCACCGATGGAGGCAGCACCCGGCACCTACGTGCATGTGCGCTGACGCTTAACCGAACTTTTCTAAGAAGACTGGATGAAAACCCGCGACCGGATTCTCGAATGTGCCCTGCAACTGTTCAACGAAAAGGGTGAGCCCAATGTCTCCACCATGGAGGTTGCCAACGAAATGGGGATCAGCCCCGGCAACCTCTACTACCACTTCCACGGCAAGGAGCCGCTGATTCTCGGCCTGTTCGAGCGTTTCCAGAATGAACTGACGCCACTGCTCGACCCACCGTCGGACGTCGAGCTGGCGCCGGAGGATTACTGGCTGTTTCTGCACTTGATCGTCGAGCGGCTGGCGCAATACCGGTTTCTGTTCCAGGACCTGTCGAACCTTGCCGGGCGGCTGCCGAAACTGGCCAAAGGCATTCGTCATCTGCTGAATGCGCTCAAGCGCACCCTGGCGTCATTGCTGGCGCGGTTGAAGGCGGCAGGGCAGTTGGTCAGTGATACCCAGGCATTGGGGCAACTGGTGGAGCAGATCACCATGACCCTGCTGTTCTCGCTGGACTATCAGCGGATTCTCGATCGTGAAGGCGAGGTCAAACTGGTGGTGTACCAGATCATGATGCTGGTGGCGCCGCATCTATTGCCGCCGGTGAAAGTGGCGACGGAGCGGATGGCCCTGCAATACCTCGAAGATCACGAATGAAATCAAGAGCCCCTCACCCTAACCCTCTCCCAGAGGGAGAGGGGACTGACCTTATTGTCTTACGCGATACGGAGACCTGAAAAATCCAGTCGATTATGGATTCAATACGACACTTTCAGGTCGGTGTAAGGCTGAAGCATCCCCGAATCGGCCCCCTCTCCCTCGGGGAGAGGGCTGGGGTGAGGGTAAGCTTTTAAAAAGCACAAACAAAAACGCCCGACCTTCACAGGCCGGGCGTTTTGTTTTGCCCTGAAAAATCAGGACTGACTGGTTGGCGTCGACGGGGTCGATGCAGCAGTCGGGGTGGCTGCCGGAGTCGGTGCAGCGGCAGAGTTCGACGCGCTGGCCGGGGTTGCCGGGGTGGCTGGCTTGGCTGCTGCGGGTGCAGCTGGCTTCGGAGCAGCGGCCTTCGGCGCGGCCGGTTTTTTCACTGCCGGTTTTTTCGCCGCAGCCGGTTTGGCCGAAGGTTTGGCAGCCGGTTTCGCGGCAGCGGTTTTCGCTGCTGGCTTGGCGGCTGGTTTGGCCGCGGACTTGGCCGCAGGTTTCGCAGCCGCTTTGGCAGCAACCGGTTTCGCGGCAGCCTTGGCGGCTGGTTTGGCAGCGGCCGTTTTAGCAGCAGGCTTGGCGGCAGCGGCTTTTGCCGCTGGCTTGGCCGCAGCTTTGGCAGCTGGTTTCGCAGCCGCTTTAGCAAGTGGCTTGGCGGCGGTTTTGGCTGCCGGTTTGGCCGCTGCGGTTTTCGCTGCAACCGGTTGGGTTTTCAGACCGGTGAGTTTTTCGATCTGCTTGGTCAAGGTCTCGACCTTGCTGTGCAGCGCTTTGACTTCATTGCGGCTTGGTACACCCAGGCGCGAAATCGCGCTGTTCAGGCGCTTGTCGAAAGCCCCTTCCAGCTCGTCCCACTTGCCCAGTGCGCGATCTTTCACGCCGCTGATGCGCGACTTGGCCGACGAAGCGGAGTCCTTGGCGGCATCGACTTTCTTGCCGACTGCAGACTTGGTGAGCTTCTCGGCTTTCTCGCCGTCTTTGACCAGTGACTCGAAGAGCTTGCTGCCGTCAGTGTCGATCTTCGAGTACACGCCTAAACCAGCCAGCCAGATTTTGCGGGAGTAGTCTTCGACTTTCCCAATCCACGAGCTGCCTTCTTTATCGGTGTTCTTTTTACCAGCCATCCCGTTCTCCTTAAGATTTACGCGCGACGCGTTCGAGCAATGCCGTCAGCTCATCGAGCTTAGCAGAGAGTGTCTCAACGTCATGTTTAGACGGAATGCCGATACGATTCAAGGCGCTTGCCACACGGGAGTCGAACGCCTTCTCGACCTTGTCGAGCTGAACTTCGACACGACCTTTGAACGAGCTGACTTCACCCTTGGCTTCATCGATCTCGGCGTTGGCGGCTTCAAGTTTTTCGCTGACGGCTTTTTTGCCTTTCTTTTCAACAGTTTGACCAGCCTTGATCAACTCCTGAAAGTAGTCGCTGCCCTCTTGGCCGACCTTGGCGTAGGCACCCAGGCCTGCCAGCCAGATCTTGCGGGCATAGGATTTGACGTCGCTCAGAGCAGAAGTCGAAGCGTCGATTTTTTTCTTCAGAATGACTTTGGCCATGGTGCACCTCACGCGCAGAAGGTTTGAGGAACTGCCCGCAGATGTGTCGGGCTCAGGCACAAAGTAGGGAGAAAAATTAGAAACGGCACCCTAACAACTGACATAAACAGTCTGCAGGACAAACACGAACCCTTGTGGGAGCGGGCTTGCCCGCGATGAGGCCGGCACATCCAGAATTTTCGTTATCTGACCCAACGCCTTCGCGGGCAAGCCCGCTCCCACAGGGATTCGGGATTGAGAAAAATCGCGATCAGACCAGCGCTTTGTCCAGCGCCTTCTCGATCTCGGCTTTGATCATGCCGCTCATGGCCGACATCATGATGCCCAGTTCCACGTCGACACGGATCGAATCGTCGGCCACATGCACCGCGCCTTTCACGCCCGAGCGCTTGAGGTTCAGGGTGTCGCCCGACCACTGCGGTTCCAGGCCATATTGATCGGAGAGTTTCTGCGCCAGCTTGTCGGCCTTCTCGCGGGCGGCTTCCTTGCCCAGGCTGTGGGCACGCTCAACACTGATTTTGGCCATTGAATGACTCCTGCTTGATGAATGGGTGTCGGTAAATCTTGACCGCGTCTGCGGCAAATCGTCCCGAAGGTTGCCCATCTTACCTTTAGCCATTCCAAGACAAAGCATGGCTTGGGGATTAGAATGTCGCGCATTCTCTTTTGGTGACAGCGATATGACTGATCAGCGCAAAGGCAGCGATGCCGAACCCACCACTCACTTCGGCTTCAAAAACGTTCCGGAAAGCCAGAAAGCGGAAAAAGTCGCTGAGGTTTTCCACTCGGTAGCCGCGAAATACGACCTGATGAACGACCTTCTGTCGGGCGGCATGCACCGTCTGTGGAAGCGTTTCGCGATCGAATTGTCCGGTGTGCGTGCCGGCAACCGCGTGCTCGATATCGCCGGCGGCACTGGCGATCTGACCAAAAAGTTCTCGCACCTGGTCGGCCCGACCGGTCAGGTGGTATTGGCCGACATCAACGAATCGATGCTCAAGGTCGGTCGTGACCGCCTGCTGGATCTGGGTGTGTCGGGCAATGTCGAATTCGTTCAGGCCGATGCGGAAAAACTGCCGTTCCCGGACAACCACTTCGACTGCGTGACCATCGCTTTCGGCCTGCGCAACGTGACGCACAAAGAAGACGCCCTGCGCTCGATGCTGCGCGTGCTCAAGCCCGGCGGCCGCCTGCTGGTGCTGGAATTCTCCAAGCCGACCAACGCACTGATGTCCAAGGCGTACGACGCCTACTCGTTCGCCTTCATGCCGTTGATGGGCAAGCTGATCACCAACGACTCGGAAAGCTATCGCTACCTGGCCGAATCGATCCGCATGCACCCGAATCAGGAAACCCTGAAGTCGATGATGGTCGACGCCGGTTTCGACCGTGTGACCTATCACAACATGACCGCAGGTATCGTCGCCCTGCACCGCGGCATCAAGCCCTGATGTTGCTCACCGGGCTGCTCGCCAGCGTCGAACTCGGCCTCAACCGGGTGCTGCGTCTCGACAGCACGGCGCTGCCGCGACTGGCGCATCTGACCGGCAAAGTGATTGCCGTGGATTGCCGCAGCCCGGCGCTGCAACTGTTCATCCTGCCCAGCGATGAGGGCCTGATGCTCGCCTCGCACTGGGAAACCGGCGTCGACTGCACCCTGCGCGCGCCCGCTTCCAGCCTGGTGAAACTGGCCGTGAGCAAAGACAAGACCGCGGTGCTGCACGCCCCGGAAGTCGAGCTCGATGGCGACAGTGGCGTGTTGCTGGAACTGGCCGGCGTGTTGCAGGACCTCGAGCTGGACTGGGAGTACGAACTCTCGCGCTGGCTCGGCCCGGTCGCCACGCAATTGGTCGGTGGCCATCTGCGCAGCCGCGCGCGCTGGTACCAACAAGGATTTGCCAGCCTCAACCAGAACCTCGCCGAATACCTCGCCGAAGAATCGCGCACCCTCGTCGGCCAGCGCGAAGCCGAAGCGCGGTTCAGCGAACTGGACCGGATCAAACTTGATCTGGAACGTCTCGAGGCGCGTTTCGAGCGCCTTTCCCGATCCCTCGACCCAAGCGATAACGCATGAAGCTGCTTGCCGTCCGCCGTCTGTTGCGCATCCAGCGCGTCGTGATCCGCTACCGCCTCGATGACCTGCTGTTCGAGCTGCCGTTGCCCTGGTTTCTCCTGGCGCTGCGCTACGTGCTGCCATGGCGCTGGTTCCCGCGCAAACCGCTGGAGCTGAACCGTGGCGCGCGCCTGCGTCTGGCGCTGCAGGATCTGGGGCCGATCTTTATCAAGTTCGGGCAGATTCTTTCGACCCGCCGCGACCTGCTGCCGGAAGACATCGCCGATGAGCTGATGCTGCTGCAGGACCGCGTGCCGCCGTTCGATTCACAGCTGTCGATCAAGCTGATCGAAGAGCAACTGGGCAAGAAAATCAGCGACGTGTTCAGCCGCTTTGACGTCGAACCGCTGGCCTCGGCCTCGGTGGCGCAGGTGCACGCTGCGCAACTGAAGACCGGCGAAGAAGTGGTGGTCAAGGTGATCCGCCCGGGCCTGAAACCGGTGATCGCCCAGGATCTGGCGTGGCTGTTCATCCTCGCCCGCGCCGCCGAAAAGATCTCCGCCGATGCCCGCCTGCTGCACCCGGTGGACGTGGTGCAGGACTACGAAAAAACCATCTACGACGAACTCGACCTGTTGCGTGAGGCGGCGAATGCCAGCCAGCTCAAGCGCAACTTCGAAGGCTCGCCGCTGCTTTACGTGCCGCAAGTCTATTGGGACTGGTGCCGGCCGAAAGTGCTGGTGATGGAGCGCATCTACGGGATTCAGGTAACGGATCTGGCGACCCTCGCCGACCAGCGCACCGACATGAAAATGCTCGCTGAGCGCGGCGTGGAGATCTTCTTCACCCAGGTGTTCCGCGACAGTTTCTTCCACGCCGACATGCACCCGGGCAACATCTTCGTCAGCACCGTCAACCCGTGGAGCCCGCAGTACATCGCGATCGACTGCGGCATCGTCGGCAGCCTGACCCCGGAAGACCAAGACTACCTGGCGCGCAACCTGTTCGCCTTCTTCAAGCGCGACTACCGCCGCGTCGCGCAATTGCACATCGATTCGGGCTGGGTGCCGGCGGAAACCAAACTCAACGAATTCGAAGCGGCGATCCGTACCGTGTGCGAGCCGATCTTCGAAAAACCGTTAAAAGATATTTCATTTGGCCAGGTGCTGATGCGCCTGTTCCAGACCGCGCGACGCTTCAACATGGAAGTGCAGCCGCAGCTGGTGCTGCTGCAAAAGACCTTGCTGAACATCGAGGGCCTCGGCCGTCAGTTGTACCCGGATCTGGATCTGTGGAACACCGCACAACCGTTTCTCGAACGCTGGATGCGCGAGCGCGTCAGCCCGAAAGCCTTGATCGGCAACGTGCAGAGCCAGTTCGAACAGCTGCCGCACTTGGCCAACATGGCCCGTGATCTGCTCGAACGCATGTCCCAACCGCACGCCTACGACCCGCCGCCACCGTGGCACAAACGCAAGGACGACTGGTTCCTGCGCCTGCTCGGCAGTGCGCACCTGGCGGGCGGTACCATCCTCGCCGCCGGTGGCCCGCTGCACGAACTGGGGCATTGGCCGGCGGGCATCATGGTGGCCGTCGGCTTGTATCTGGTCGTTCGCCGATAGCCAGTTCGCTGATCGGCTGGCACACTGTTTCAACGCCTGAACCCGACTATTGAAGTGCGGGTTCGCTGTCGGAGTCGAAGATGAAAAACTGGCTGGACGAGATCAAGTGGGACGCCGATGGCCTGGTGCCGGCGATTGCCCAGGATCACAAGACCGGACGCGTGCTGATGATGGCCTGGATGAACCGCGAAGCGCTGGAACTGACCGCTGCGGAAAACCGTGCAATCTACTGGTCACGTTCCCGTGGCAAGCTGTGGCGCAAGGGCGAAGAGTCCGGCCACGTACAGACCCTGCATGAAATGCGCCTGGACTGTGACGCCGACGTGATCATCCTGATGGTCGAACAGATCGGCGACATCGCTTGCCATACCGGCCGTCAAAGCTGCTTTTACCGCGTCTTCGAAAACGGCGACTGGAAAACGGTCGACCCGGTTCTGAAAGACCCGCACGCTATCTATTCCGCAGGACACAAACATGAGTGACACCCTGACCCGCCTCGCTCAGGTGCTTGAAGAGCGCAAGGGCGCCGCTGCCGACAGCTCATATGTAGCTAGTCTGTATCACAAGGGCCTGAACAAGATTCTGGAGAAAGTCGGCGAAGAGTCGGTCGAAACCATTATTGCCGCCAAGGACGCCGCCATCAGCGGTGACTGCAGCGATGTGATCTACGAGACTGCCGACCTGTGGTTCCACAGCATGGTCATGCTCGCCCAACTGGGGCAGCATCCGCAGGCCGTGCTGGATGAACTGGATCGTCGCTTCGGTCTGTCCGGACACGTCGAGAAAGCCTCGCGTCCGTCCGCCTGAACAATTTTTAGAGAGGAACAGCAACATGGGCATTTTTGACTGGAAACACTGGATCGTCATTCTGGTAGTCGTGGTGCTGGTGTTCGGCACCAAGAAACTGAAAAACCTCGGCACCGACGTCGGCGAGTCGATCAAGGGCTTCCGTAAAGCCATGAACGATGACGAAAAACCGGCCGCCGATCCGACCGTAACGCCTGCGCAGCCGGTACCACCGGTGCAGCCGCAAGCCACTGCTCAGGCCAACCCGCCGCACACCATCGACGTGCAGGCGCAGAAAGTCGAAGAGCCGATCCGCAAAGACGTGTGAGACTGACAAATGTTTGGTATCAGCTTCTCTGAACTGCTGCTCGTCGGCCTCGTCGCCCTGCTGGTGCTGGGCCCCGAGCGTCTGCCGGGCGCTGCGCGCACCGCCGGCCTGTGGGTCGGGCGGCTGAAGCGCAGCTTCAACGCGATCAAACAGGAAGTTGAACGTGAAATCGGTGCCGACGAGATCCGTCGGCAACTGCACAACGAACACATTCTGTCGCTGGAGCAGGAGGCGCGGAAGATTTTCACGCCGGTTCAGCAGGAGCCGACCCCGGTCGAGCATGTGGGTGAGCAGACGATTCATGCGCCAGCCGCGCCAGCTGTAACAGCTCCGACACCTGCACCTGCCGCCGCCGTAGCGCCGCCAACCCCCGTGCAGGCTGCTACAGAAACCTCGGTTGAACACGTATCTCCAACCGCCGCGCCGATCACACCTGCGCCTCACGACACCACTTTGCCGCCGCGAGCCCCATGAGCGATCTCCCCGAAAACGACCAGCACATGCCGCTGGTATCGCACCTCACCGAGTTGCGCACCCGTCTGCTGCGTTGTGTGGCGGCGGTGTTCATCATCTTCGCCGGGTTGTTCGCCTTCACCCAGCAGATCTACACCTTCGTCTCGACGCCGCTGCGCCAGTACCTGCCGGCCGGTGCGACGATGATCGCCACGGATGTGTCGTCACCGTTCCTCACGCCGCTGAAGCTGACGATGATGGTCTCGCTGTTCCTCGCGATTCCGGTGATCCTGCACCAGATCTGGGGCTTCATCGCGCCGGGCCTGTACAAGCATGAGAAGCGCGTCGCCGTGCCGCTGCTGGTGTCGAGCATCCTGCTGTTCTACACCGGCATGGCGTTCGCCTATTACTTCGTGTTCCCGCTGATCTTCAAGTTCTTCGCCGCGGCCACCCCGGCCGGCGTGGAAATGATGACCGACATCACCAGCTACCTCGACTTTGTGATGACGTTGTTCTTCGCCTTTGGCGTCGCGTTCGAAATCCCGGTGGCCGTGGTGCTGCTGGTGTGGATCGGCGTGGTCGACGTCAAATACCTGAAGAAGATCCGTCCGTACGTGATCATCGGCTGCTTCGTGGTCGGCATGATCCTCACGCCGCCGGACATCTTCTCGCAGACCCTGCTGGCCGTGCCGATGTGGATGCTGTTTGAAATCGGCATTCTGTTTGGCAACCTGGTCAGCAAACGCGAACGCCCGGACGAAACGCCGGCTGACGATCACAACGACCAGCCGCCAGCGACCCAGGCATGAACCTGCTGTTGCTCGAAGAGGCCGACTTCATCGCGGCCGACCGCGTCGTGCTGCGTGACCGGCGTCTGACGCATATGCAGGAGGTCCACCGATCCGAAGTCGGCGACAGCCTGCGTGTCGGGCGCATCAATGGGCTGATGGGTTCGGCTGAACTGTTGCGCCTTGAGGCTGGCGAAGCCGAGTTGCGCGTCAGCCTCGATCAACCGCCACCGGCCAAGCTGCCGCTGACGCTGGTACTGGCCCTGCCGCGGCCGAAGATGTTGCGTCGGGTGTTCCAGACCGTGGCGACCATGGGCGTGTCGAAGGTGATTCTGGTCAACAGCTACCGCGTCGAGAAGAGTTTCTGGCAGACGCCGTTTCTGGAGCCGGAAGCGATTCGCGAGAATTTGATCCTCGGCCTCGAACAGGCCCGCGATACCGTGCTGCCGGACATCATCATCGAAAAACGCTTCAAGCCGTTCGTCGAAGATCGACTGCCTGCGATAACCGAAGGCACCCTCGGCCTGGTCGGCCATCCCGGCAATTTTCCGCCGTGCCCGCGCGCGTTGAGCGAACCGGTAACGCTGGCGATCGGCCCCGAAGGTGGCTGGATTCCTTACGAGATCGACTTGCTTGCCAAGTCTGGCCTGCAACCGGTGCAACTGGGCGAGCGCATCCTGCGCGTCGAAACCGCCGTCACCGCCCTCCTCGCCCGCCTGTTCTGACACACCTCTCCCTGTAGGGGCTGCCGCAGGCTGCGATCTTTTGATCTTGTTTTTTAACAGCAAGATCAAAAGATCGCAGCCTCGTTGCACTCGTCAGCTCCTACAGAAACCGGGTTGGCATTCAAATCGGGTTACAGATTGCCATCACCCCGCCGATACAGTGCCCATAAGTCCAATTAGTGGTCCGAGGGGAGTCGTCGCATGTACCGTTGGTTAGCCGAGAATCTTGGAAACGTCAGCGTCAAACGCAAGCTGGGTATCGGTTTCGGCCTGGTGCTGTTGCTCACCCTGCTGATCACCTTTACCGGCTGGACCGGCATGAGCGGCATTATCAGCCGTGGTGACAAGCTCGGCTTCATCTCCAGCCTCAATGAGCTGACCAAGGACCTGCGCCTGGCGCGTCTGGACTATGAAGCTCGTCGTGGCGAACAAGGCCCGGGCGCGGTCAACGAGTCGCTGGCCAAACTCGCCAGCGGCTTGCAAACCGCGCGCGGCCTGATCGAGCAGCCCTCAGATGCGGCCATGGTCGATCAGCAACTGGCCGCTGTCGCCGAGTACAAACGCGCCTTCGCCGACATGACACAGGCCACCGTGCAGCGTGAGGACGCGCGCAGCAAGCTTGGCGCCAGTGCCGACAATGCCGTGGCCAAAGTCTCGGAAGTCGAGAAATCCATGCTGCAGGGTGACAGCGTCGCGCAATTCAACAGCGTGATCGAACTGAGCAAACTGTTGCAGCAAGCGCGCTATCAGGTGCGCGGCTACACCTACAGCGGCAAGGCCGAGGCGGAGCAGCCAGCGCTGGACGCCATCGACAATGCACTGAAAAACCTCGACAGCCTGCCGGCGAAACTGCCCGAACAGCACATCGCCAACCTGCAACAGGCCACCGACTCGATCAAGGCTTATCGCGCGGCGGTCGCTCAGTTCCGCGACTCGCAGGTGAACAATGCCAAGGCCGGGGCAACCATGACGGCTCAGGGCGACATCCTCCTCGACGTCAGCAAAAAGCTCACCGAATCACAAACCGTAGTGCGCGATACCGATGCCGCGCACGCCAAGAACATGCTGATCATCGCCACCCTGCTGGCCGTGGCCTTCGGTTTGCTGGCTGCGTGGGCGATCACCCGGCAGATCATCATTCCACTGAACCAGACCCTGAAAGTCGCCGAACGTGTGGCTGCCGGTGACTTGACCCACAACCTGGTGTCGCAGCGTCGCGACGAACTCGGCCAGTTGCAGCGTTCGATGCAGAGCATGACCCAAGGTCTGCGCGAGCTGATCGGCGGCATCAGCGACGGCGTCACGCAGATCGCCAGTGCCGCCGAAGAATTGTCTGCCGTCACCGAGCAGACCAGCGCCGGGGTCAACAATCAGAAAGTCGAGACCGACCAAGTCGCCACCGCCATGAACGAAATGGCTGCCACAGTGCAGGAAGTCGCGCGCAACGCCGAGGAAGCTTCGGAAGCGGCCGTCGCTGCTGACCAGCAGGCCCGCGAAGGCGACAAGGTGGTGGGTGAAGCCATCGCGCAGATCGAGCGCCTCGCGGCCGAGGTTGGCCACTCCACCGAGGCCATGGGCGAACTCAAGCGCGAGAGCGACAAGATCGGCAGCGTGCTCGACGTGATCAAGTCGGTGGCCCAGCAAACCAACCTGCTGGCGCTCAACGCCGCCATCGAGGCGGCGCGTGCCGGTGAAGCCGGGCGTGGCTTTGCGGTGGTCGCCGATGAAGTGCGCAGCCTCGCCCAGCGCACGCAGAAGTCCACCGAAGAGATCGAAGAGCTGATCGTCGGCCTGCAAAACGGCACCCAGCAAGTGGCGACGATCATGGACAACAGCCGCAGCCTGACCGACAGCAGCGTCGAACTGACCCGCCGCGCCGGTGGCTCGCTGGAAAGCATCACCCGTACCGTCTCGGCGATTCAGGCGATGAACCAACAGATTGCCGCAGCGGCCGAGCAGCAGAGCGCCGTGGCTGAAGAGATCAACCGCAGTGTGCTGAATGTGCGGGATGTGTCGGATCAGACCTCGGCGGCGAGTGAAGAGACGGCGGCTTCCAGCGTTGAGCTGGCACGCTTGGGGACTCATCTGCAGATGCTGGTGGGGCGGTTCAAGGTCTAACCGTCACAGCAAAAGATCGCAGCCTTCGGCAGCTCCTACAGGTGTACACATGACTCTGTAGGAGCTGCCGAAGGCTGCGATCTTTTTTGCTTTACAGGACCTGACGCAGGAAAGCCTGCGCCCGCGGATCCTTCGGCGCATCGAAGAACTCCGCCGGGGACGCATCTTCCAGCAATTTGCCGTGATCGAAGAACAGCACCCGATCCGCCACTTCCCGGGCGAAACCCATTTCGTGGGTGACGCAGACCATGGTCATGCCTTCCACGGCCAGGTTCTTCATCACATCCAGCACTTCGCCGACCATTTCCGGGTCGAGGGCCGAAGTCGGTTCGTCGAACAGCATCACTTTCGGGTCCATCGCCAGCGCCCGGGCAATCGCCACGCGCTGTTGCTGGCCGCCGGACAGGCGTGATGGATATTCCCGAGCCTTCTGCGCAATACCGACCTTTTCCAGCAACGCCAAGGCCTTGGCCTCACTTTCCTTCTGCCCACGCTTGCGCACGACTTTCTGCGCCAGACAGAGGTTTTCCAGCACGGTCATGTGCGGGAACAGGTTGAAATGTTGAAAGACCATGCCGACTTCGCGGCGGTAGGCATTGACATCGGTTTTCGGGTCGGCCAGTTGCAGGCCGTCGATGCTCACCGAACCCGAGTCGAACGCTTCCAGGCCATTGAGGCAGCGCAGGAAGGTCGATTTACCCGAGCCTGACGGGCCGATCACCACCAGCACTTCGCCCTTGGCCACCGTGGTGGTGACGTTATCCACCGCCCGCACTACCTGACCACGGGTGTCGAAGACTTTTACCAGATCGCGGACTTCAATCACTTTGCGCGAGCCTCCGCTCAAGCCGGCTGGCGATTTTCGACAGCGGCAGGTTGATCAACAGATACAGGCCGGCAACGCAGAACAGGATTTCGAACGGCGAGAACGAGGTGGTGATAACTTCACGGCCGCTTTTCAGCAGCTCGGTAATCGCGATCACCGACACCAGCGAGGTGTCCTTGACCAGACTGATGAACTGTCCGGCCAACGGTGGCAGCACGCGTTTGAACGCTTGCGGCAGCACCACATGGCGCATCGACTGGCCGGCGCTCAGACCCAGCGAACGCGCCGCTTCGTTCTGCCCGCGGGCAATCGACTGCACCCCGGAGCGGATGATCTCGGCCACGTAGGCACCGGTGAACAGCGACAACGCGGCGATCCCGGCGAACTCCCGGGACAGGTTCATCACCGTGCCGATGAAGAAGTAGAAAATGAAGATCTGCACCAGCAGCGGCGTGCCACGTACCAGTTCGACGTAGATGCTCGACAGGTCGCGCAGGGTCGGGTTGCTCGACAGGCGGCACAGCCCGGTGACCAGACCGATCAGCAGACCGAGTACACCCGACACCACCGACAGCCACAGCGTGGTCCAAAGGCCCCACAGCAGCGGCCCTGCCGCCCAATGCCGGGTCACGCCTACTACGTCACCTTCGGCCACCTCGTCGCCCTGAGCGAATTGCAGGCTGTTTTCGTCGACAGTCAGGTGCTGCTCGTCACCGGCGTCGTTGCGCAGGGTGACCTGCGCGCTGCCGCCCTTGCGTACCAGCTCGGTAACGGTGGAGATATCGGTGGCACGCTGGGACTCTTCGGCCTGATAGGCGAAGTACTGCGGCACGCGGTTCCAGCGCCATTCGTAGGACATCAGCGACGTGGCGTAATACAACGCGCCCGCCAGGCCGACCAGCACCAGCACGGTCAGGACGTGCCAGGGCCATTGGGCTTTTTTCTGTTTCATTGCAGGTTCCGGAATTTGTGTTGCCTGGGCGGCACTCTTCGCGAGCAAGCTCGCTCCCACAAGTTCAGTGGCGGACACAAAATTTGTGTTCACCTAAAACACTGTGGGAGCGAGCTTGCTCGCGAATGGGGCGACTCGATCCAACTGATCAAGCGTTATTCCATGTCCTTGAGCCACTCGGTGCTCTTGAACCACTTGTCATGGATGCGATCGTAAGTGCCGTCTTCGTGGATCTGGTGCAGGAAGTTGTTGATGAAGTTGAGGCTGTCGTAATCACCCTTCTTCAGACCGAAAGCCAGCGGCTCGTAGGTGAACGGCTTGTCGAGGAACACCAGTTTGCCGGCGCCGACCTTGTTCACCGCGACCACGTTGTATGGTGCGTCGTAGATGAACGCGTCGGCCTTGCCGTTGACCACGTCGAGCACGGCTTCCTGCTCGTTGTCGTAGCCGTGGTACTTGGCTTTGGCGATCAGCTTCTTGGCGACCATCTCACCGGTGGTGCCGAGCTTGGAGGTGATGCGGTAGTCGGCGGTGTTCAGGTCTTTATAGGACTTGATGGTGCCTTCCAGCTCCTTGCGGATCAGCAGGGTCTGGCCGACCACAATGAACGGTTCGCTGAAGTTCAGGCGCAGGTTGCGTTCCTGAGTCAGGGTCATGCCGCTGCCGATCATGTCGAACTTGTCGGTCATCAGGGCCGGAATGATCCCGTCGTAACCGGTAGACACCAGCTCAAGCTTGACGCCCATGGCCTTGGACATGGCTTTGAGGATGTCGACTTCGAAGCCGATGATCTCGCCGCGCTTGTTGGTCATTTCGAACGGCATGTAGGTCGGATCCATACCGACTTTCAACGTGCCGCGCTTGACCGCGTCATCGATTGCACCGGCGTGCGCCGCATTGACTGCAACCAGTGCCGTGACGCCGACCAGCAGCATCGACAGATACTTCTTCATCTTCAAGTCCCCAAAACCATTGCATGTGCGGCGCGAAAAACAGCCGTGATGAGCAAAAATGCCCGGGTGCGCCAATTCGGGGACGGATGCTAACGCACTCGTCCGTTTGCACAAGGTTTTTTGCGGCGATTTGTTGTTGCGGGGAGGTTTTTAAAAGCAAAAGATCGCAGCCTTCGGCAGCGCCTACAGGTGTGCACATAACCCTGTAGGAGCTGCCGAAGGCTGCGATCTTTTAAAAAAAAGCCCCGCATTGGCGGGGCTTTTTCTTAGGCCGGTTGAGCCTGCATGCTCAGCGGTCGCAACGGCAGCAGCGGCGCATGCGGATCGGCTTTCACCGAAGCACGCCAGGCATCCAGCCATTCCTTGTGATCTTCGGACCAGACCAGCTCGTGCAGACGCGCCAGCGCCACCGGATCGCTCAGCAGTTGCAGGCGATCATGGTTGTTCAGCCCGGCCGGACCGACCTTGATCGCGTGACGCACACGTTCCTGACGCAGCCACTCGATCGGCTCGGCCTGACCGTGACGGGCCGTCGCCAGCGAACACGCCAAGGCGTTCTGCTGTGGATCGACCACCGCACGAATAAAGCCGTCGTTCAGTGCGTGCCAACGGTTTTCGTGGGTGTACTGATCGGTCGCCAGCAGCGCCTGCGGCGGATTGTATTCCTCAGGGATGAGGAACAGGCTCTCGTCTCGGGACTTGAGGCCCAGACCGACACGGCTGGAAATCACCGACACCGGAATCGACAGCATCAGCGAACCGACGATCGGCACCAGCCACCACAGGAAGCTCGGGTTCAGCCAGATCACCAGCAGCGCCCAGCAGAAACCCAGCAAGGTCTGCGGACCGTGGCGCTTGACCGCCTCGCTCCATGGCGTGGAGTCGTCGTCACGCTGCGGCGAGTTCCAGGTCGCGGCCCAGCCGAGGAACGCGGCCAGGACGAAACGGGTGTGGAAAATCATCCGCACCGGTGCCAGCAGCATGGAGAACAGCATCTCCAGCAGCATCGACAGGGTCACCTTGAACTTGCCACCGAACTCTTTCGCGCCCTTGGCCCAGATCAGGATGATGCTCAACAGTTTCGGCAGGAACAGCAGCACAATGGTCGTCGAGAACAGCGCGATCGCCTTGTCCGGATGCCATTGCGGCCACAGCGGATAAAGCTGACGCGGTTCCAGGAAGTACTGTGGCTCCATCAGTGTGTTCACCGCCAGCAGCGCGGTCGACAGCACCAGGAAGAAGAACCACAACGGCGCCGACAGGTACGACATCACGCCAGTCAGGAACACCGCACGGTGCACCGGGTGCATGCCCTTGACCAGGAACAGGCGGAAGTTCATCAGGTTGCCGTGGCACCAGCGACGGTCACGCTTGAGTTCGTCGAGCAGGTTCGGCGGCAGTTCTTCGTAGCTGCCCGGCAGATCGTAGGCAATCCACACGCCCCAACCGGCACGACGCATCAGCGCGGCTTCAACGAAGTCGTGAGACAGGATCGCCCCGGAGAACGCACCTTTGCCCGGCAACGGCGCCAGGGCGCAGTGGTCGATGAACGGCTTCATGCGGATGATTGCGTTGTGACCCCAGTAGTGGGATTCACCCAACTGCCAGAAGTGCAGACCGGCGGTAAACAGCGGACCGTACACGCGGGTGGCGAACTGCTGCATGCGCGCATACAGCGTGTCCATGCCCGACGCCCGTGGCGCGGTCTGGATGATCCCGGCGTCCGGCGTGGCTTCCATCAGGCGTACCAGACTGGTCAGGCACTCGCCGCTCATCACCGAGTCGGCGTCGAGCACGACCATGTACTTGTAGTCACCGCCCCAACGACGGCAGAAGTCGTCGAGGTTGCCGCTCTTGCGTTTCACACGACGGCGACGGCGGCGATAGAAGATCTTGCCGAAGCCTTTGGCTTCGCGGCAGACGTCCAGCCACGCCTGTTGCTCGGCGACGCAGATGTCGGTGTCGTTACTGTCGCTGAGGACGAAGAAGTCGAAGCGATCCAGATCACCGGTGGCCGCGACCGATTCGAAGGTGGCGCGCAGACCGGCGAATACCCGGGGCACGTCTTCGTTGCAGATCGGCATCACCAGCGCAGTACGGGCGTCCTTCGGAATCGGCTCGTTGCCAGCGCTTTTGCCGGAGATACGGTATTTGTCGTGACCGGTGAGCAACTCGAGGAAGCCCATCAGCGCCGTCCAGAAGCCGGCCGAGACCCAGCAGAACAGAATCCCGAACAGAATCAGGATGCTGGTTTGCAGCGCATACGGCAGCACTTGCGTGGCGGTTTGCAGCAGCGGCTGGTGCAGAACCTCTTCAAGATCGACGAACGACCAGCCCTGGTACGGCATGATGCCTTTCATGTACCAGCCGGCGACGATGGTCTGGCCGAGCATCAGCAGCAACAGAATGTAGCGACGGATCGAACCGACGGTGCGCCAGCGCGCGGCCGGCAACACATTCGCATCTTTTGGCGGCTGCGGCGGGTTGGTGCGACCAGTCAGACGGCGCCAGCCACGCACCAGAATATTGGTGCGCCAGGGTTCCGGCACGACTTTGGTCCGGTGGATGGGCGGCGTCGCCTTCATGGCGACCCGGCCGCTGGCGTCGAGCACCAGCATTTCCGCCTCTTCCAGTTCCTCGGCGGTGCTCAGGGTCAGGCGCTTGCCCACCGAAGCCTGGGCGGCTTCGGCAGGGGCGTCGAACGTTGGCGACGACAGGCGCTGGTGCAGTTCGCTGAAAGACTGGCAGCCCGCGAGTTCCGCGCGCTGCTCGTCGGTCATCGGCAGATGCGCCAGATACTCGGACAGAGTCTCTGGCTGTACTTGAGAGTTACTCATCGGCAGGCAACTGATAGCTCCAGGTCTCGGTCAGGACTTCTTCAGTCGGTGCCGATTCCGGTGTGGCTGGGGCCGCGTTCGCAGCCGCTGGCTGCTTGGCGTCTTTGTTGGCCTTGTCCTTGGCATCTGCGGCGGGCTTGGCGTCGGCCTGTTTGGCTTCAGCGGCCTTGGCTTCCTTGTCTTCCTTCTCTTGTTGCTTGGCGGCGATCTTGTCAGCCTTGGCCACCGACGAATTCGACGCCGGTACCGAAGATTTGGCCAGATCAGCGGTGACCACTGGCTGGACCAGGGCAGCACGCATCTCGGTGGACTTGCTCGCGTCCTTGATCTTCATCCGCAGGGTCAGGCGCCAGCCCTTGGTTTCCGGGTTGTAGCGCACGCTGTTCTCGACCAGCTCGGCGTTATCGCCAACGCTGACCTGACTGCGTACGTCGGCATCCGGCGCCAGGGCTGCCAGCGATGGACCTTCGAAGTCGACCAGGTAGGCGACGCTGCCGTCCGGCTGACGGATCAGGTTCGACTGCTTGACGTCACCGGTCGAACGCAGGGTCTGCTTGACCCAGGCGCTGTCGGGGGCGTGAATCGCCGCTTCGTCCATGGTCCAGTGCAGGCGGTAGGCGAAGTCCAGCGGCTTGCCTGGCTCCGGCATGGTTTCCGGGCTCCAGAACGCAACGATGTTGTCGTTGGTTTCGTCGGCGGTCGGAATCTCTACCAGATCAACGGTGCCCTTGCCCCACTCGCCCTTCGGCTCGATCCAGGCGCTTGGACGCTTGTCATAGCGGTCGTCGAGGTCTTCGTAGTGGCTGAAATCACGGCCACGCTGCAGCAGACCGAAACCACGCGGGTTCTCGACGCTGAAGTTGCTCACGGCCAGGTGTTTCGGGTTGTTCAGCGGACGCCAGATCCACTCGCCGTTGCCGGCATGGATCGACAGACCACTGGAATCGTGCAGTTCACGACGGTAGTTGAGGACTTTCGACGGCTGGTTGGCGCCGAACAGGAACATGCTGGTCAACGGCGCGATGCCCAGTTTGCCGACCTTGTCACGCAGGAACATCTGCGCCTTGACGTCGACAATGGTGTCGCTGCCTGGACGCAGGATCAGCCGATAGGCACCGGTGGCGCGCGGCGAATCGAGCAGGGCGAAGATCACCAGGTGCTTGTCGCCCGGCTTCGGCTGCTGAATCCAGAACTCGCGGAAACGCGGAAACTCTTCGCCCGACGGCAGCGCGGTGTCGATCGCCAGACCACGGGCCGACAGACCGTAGGTGTGACCCTTGCCGACGACGCGGAAGTAGCTCGCGCCAAGCATGGTCATGATTTCGTCTTGCTTGTCGGCCTTGTTGATCGGGTACAGCACACGGAAACCGGCGTAGCCCAGTTGCTCGGTGGCCTTCGGATCGAACTTGAGGTCGCCGAAATCGAAGCGGGTCGGATCGTATTTGATCTCTTCGACGGTGTTCGCCGTGATTTCGTTGATTTTCACCGGCGTATCGAAGTGCATGCCCTGGTGATAGAAGGACAGCTTGAACGGAGTCTTCTGATCGGCCCACTCAGCCTTTTCGGTGAGGAAGCGGATTTTCTGATAGTCCGCGAATTTCATGTCGCGGAATTCGTTCGGCAGGTTGCTGCGCGGGGCTTCGAACTTCTGCCCGGCGAGCTCTTTAGCCTTGGCTGATACATCGTCAAGATTGAACGCCCAAAGCTGGCCGGCGCTGAGCAGGCACAGGAGCGCCGAACCCGCTACCAGGGCACTTCGCATGCGTTTGGCAGACATTTTTGCTGCATTACAGGGACTAACAATCACGAGCAACCCTCGCCGAAAACAGATCAAAAAACCAACGGCCAGCAAGCCGTCTGTGTGGCCATTTTCGTCAGCTTATTTCGGTTCCAGAGAGCCAGATACTGCGTTGCCGCTCCTCGCCATAGCGGGCTATGACTCGTCGCGGCGCCTTGTCTCTGGCTCCCTGGCCCTCGAAATAATGCTGACAAAAATGGCCGTACAGACCGCTCATGCCAGGTTGGCGAGCATTGTTCCGACTCCGCTGGGGCAAAATGATTCCCCAATCGGATCCAGACAAGTCTCTACCTAAGTCAAAAATGGACCAGCGAACGCTGATCCCCATAGCGCGCGATTATCTAGTAGCCCGCGTGACAACGCATCAGGGGTAACAAAGTATTTATCGCGAAAAACGCCTGTTTTCAGTCGAAAAGCCCTTGAAAAGATGTTTCAAGCGCTTTCATGTCTGTAACAGGAAGGTGACCGGGCCATCGTTGACCAGGTGCACCTGCATATCCGCGCCGAATCTACCTGATGCCACAGTGCCATGCATCTGTTTCGCTTTGCTGAATAGATAGTCGAACAATTCCTCGCCCAATGCCGGAGGGGCTGCGGTCGAGAAACTCGGACGCAACCCGCTCTTGGTGTCGGCAGCCAGGGTGAACTGAGAGACCAGCAGCAACCCGCCGCCCACATCCGCCAGGGACAGATTCATCTTGCCCTCGGCGTCACTGAATACCCGATAGTTAAGCAGCTTATGCAGAAGTTTGTCGGCACTGGCACGGGTATCGTCGGGTTCGACCGCCACCAGCACCAGCAAACCCTGATCCACCGCGCCGACTATTTCTCCCGCGACTTCGACCCGCGCACCGCGCACGCGCTGCAGAAGCCCCTTCATGCTTCTTCTGGCGGCAGGTCGAGCAGGCGGCGGGCCATGTTGCTCGCGGCACGCACCAGCGCGTCGGTAATGCCTGGCTCGGAGGCGGCGTGGCCAGCATCGCGAATCACCTGCAGCTCGCTGTTCGGCCAGGCCTGATGCAATTCCCAGGCGTTGTCCAGCGGGCAGATCACGTCGTAGCGACCGTGAATGATCACCCCCGGCAGATGAGCGATCTTGCCCATGTCGCGGATCAACTGGTTCGGCTCGAGGAACGCATTGTTGGTGAAGTAGTGGCATTCGATCCGCGCGATCGACAGGGCGCGCTGCGGCTCGGAGAAACGGTCGACCACCAGCGGGTTCGGCCGCAGGGTCGCGGTGCGCCCTTCCCACGTCGACCAAGCCTTGGCCGCGTGCATCTGGGCGATCTGATCGTTACCAACCAGGCGCTTGTGGAAAGCGCTGAGCAGATCGTCGCGCTCGTCCAGCGGGATCGGCGCGATGTAGTCCTGCCAGTAATCGGGAAACAGACGGCTGGCACCGGCCTGATAGAACCACTCGATTTCCTGCGGACGGCAGAGAAAGATCCCACGCAGGATCAGACCGTGAACACGCTCCGGATGGGTTTGTGCGTAGGCCAGCGCCAGGGTCGAGCCCCACGAACCGCCAAACAGCACCCATTTGTCGATGCCCAAGTGCTTGCGGATACGCTCGAGGTCGGCGACCAGATCCCAGGTGGTGTTGTTTTCCAGGCTGGCGTGGGGGGTGGAGCGTCCGCAGCCGCGCTGGTCGAAGGTGACAATGCGATACAGGTTCGGGTCGAAATAGCGACGGCTCTGCGCGTCGCAACCGGCACCCGGGCCGCCGTGGATGAACACCACCGGCAAGCCTTCCGGAGAACCGCTTTCGTCGACGTACAGCGTGTGGGTGTCATCGACAGCCAGATCGTGCCGGGCATGGGGTTTGATCTGCGGAAACAATGTCTGCATTGCGTGCTCCGTAAGGGGTCGAGGTCATCCCTGGGGGGACTTCTATTATTCTGCCGTCCGGCATCATAAACCCGATTTACATCAATGAGCATGCCCGCACGCAGTCACAATTTGTCAGCCATGAACCTCAACAGGTTTTCGTAGAGCCGGTCGACCTCGGCGACCTGACCTCGCGCACGCAAACAACCGTGCACCAGCCCTTCGCCGTAATAAAGCGAAGCGTCTGTGCCGGCGCTGGCCAGTCGTTCAGCGTAGCCCACGCCGTCGTCGCGCAGCGGATCGAATTGCGCCACGGCGATCCAGGCGGGCGGCAATCCACTGAAATCGTCAGCGAGCAGCGGCATGGCATAAGCATCCGGCCGAGGGCTGCCGCGCAGGTATAACGCTTGATAGCTGTGCACATCATGGCTGCCGAGCAACGGTGCATCGGCGCATTCGCTGCGTGACGGCAACCGGTCGTCACCGCCAAGGCCGGGATAGATCAGCACTTGAGCCGCCGGCATCGCCTCGCCGGCATCGCGCAACGCCAGGCACAACGCGGCGGCGAGATTGCCACCGGCGCTGTCGCCGGCTACCAGCAGTTTCTGCGGGTCAAACCAGAACGGCCCGCTGCGCAACGCGCGCCAGACACTCAGGCAATCCTCGAACCCCGCCGGGTATGGATGTTCTGGCGCCAGCCGATAATCCACCGCCACCACCATCGCACCCAGCGCCATGGCCAGTTCGAAACAGATGAAGTCGTGAGAGCCGAGCCCACCGACGACCCAACCACCGCCATGCAAGTACAACACGCAAGGCCAGCCGCTGGCCGGTGGCTTGAGCGGCGGCCGGTAGGAACGCACCGGTACGCCGCTCAACTGGAAGTCGACGACCTCCAGCCCTGCGGGCCGTTCAGGGGTGAAGGCCCGACACATGGCGTCATAGGCCTGGCGCAGTCCTGCGAGACTACTGTCATCACTGACGAAACTTTCGGTTCGGGTAACGAAGGCCGCCATGGCCGGCGTCAGCAGATAATGGTTCATCAGTTTTTCAGACTGGCCTGAACCGCGCCCACGCCATCCTTGCCATCAAAACTGCTGACCCCGGCCAGCCAGCGCTGCAGATCCTCGGGGTGTTCACGCAGCCAGTTCTTTGCCACGTCCTGCGGCGTCTTGCGCGCCATGATCGGTACCATCAGCTGGCTTTCCTGGGCGGCAGTGAACGTCAGGTTTTGCAGCAGGCGATGGACGTTCGGGCAGCGTTCGGCGTAATCCGGCGCGGTCACGGTGGACACGGTGGCGGCGCCTTCGTTGGGGCCGTAGACGTCTTCGCTGCCGGTCAGGTAGGTGATCTTCATGTTGATGTTCATCGGGTGCGGGGTCCAGCCGACGAACACCACAAACTCCTTGCGATTCACCGCGCGTTGTACAGCGGCGAGCATGCCTGCCTCACCGGACTCGACGATCTTGAAATCCTTCAGACCGAAGTGGTTGGTCTCGATCATGTTCTTGATGGTGGTGTTGGCCCCACTGCCCGGCTCGATGCCGTAGATCTTGCCGCCCAACTGATCCTTGAACTTCGCGATGTCGGCAAAGGTTTTCAACCCGGCCGCCGCCACGTAATCCGGCACCGCCAGCGTCGCCTGAGCATCCGCCAGACTCGGCTTGTCCAGGACTTTGACCTGGTTGGCAGCGAGGAAGGGCGCAATGTTGTTGTCCATTGCCGGTTTCCAGTAGCCGAGGAAGATGTCCAGACGCTTGTCGCGAATGCCGGCAAAGATGATCTGCTGCACCGCGCTGGTCTGCTTGCTGTCGTAGCCGAGACCATTGAGCAACACATCGGCCATGCCGCTGGTGGCGATCACGTCGGTCCAGTTGACCACGCCCATGCGCACGGTTTTGCAGGAGGCGTCGTCATTGGCCATGACGCCAGCGCTGAACAGCGCGCTGCCAGTGAGGATTAACGCACAACGAGTGAAGAGCTTTTTCATTCGGGGGTTCTCGTGCGGCAGCGGATTATTGTCAGGTCGGTGTCTGGTACACCGTGGCCGCAACATTACGCAGGCGACGAGAGGGAAAGATGAACGGTGGCGACTGTGTTTTGCACAGCGGCGACCCGGACGGACCACCGCCCCCTCGTGGGAGCGAGCTTGCTCGCGAATGCGGTGAATCAGTCACCTCATAATCGACTGACACGATGCTTTCGCGAGCAAGCTCGCTCTCACAGGGGGTGTGGGTCTGTGTTCAGGATGGGTAGTGGCTCTCGCCCCAGGCGAGCAAACCCTGCAGCAACGCCTTGAGCACCACCCGCGTCGGCTCCGCCAGATCGGCGCGGTAGCGGAACGGTTCGAACTCTTCCATGTAGGTGCTCTGGCACAGCTCCAGTTGCACGGCGTGGATGTGCTCGGCCGGGTTGCCGTAATGGCGGGTGATGTGGCCGCCCTTGAAGCGTCCGTTGAGCACGTGGCTGTAAGGGTCGTGACGGGCGCAGATGGCTTCCAGTTGCGTCGCCAGTTGTGGATCGCAACTGGCGCCGTTGAAGGTGCCGAGGTTGAAATCCGGCAGTTTGCCGTCGAACAGGTGCGGGATGACCGAGCGGATCGAGTGCGCGTCGAACAGCAGCGCATAGCCGAATTCAGCCTTCAGCCGCGCCAGCTCTTGCTGCAGGGTGCGGTGATAGGGCGTCCAGATCTGTTCCAGATAGGTCGCCCGCTCGGCTTTGGAGGGCTCGAGCCCTTCGCGGAACAACGGAATGCCATCGAACAGCGTCGCCGGGTACAGCCCGGTGGTGGCGCCGGCGTACAGCGGTTTGTCGTCGGACGGGCGGTTCAGGTCGATGACAAACCGCGAGTACTCGGCGGCCAACGTGCTGGCGCCCAACGCCTCGGCAAAATCGTAAAGCTGCGGAATGTGCCAGTCGGTGTCCGGCAGGCTTTTCGCGTCCGAGATCAATCCGGCCTCGACCGCCGGGGTCAGACGTACGCCAGCGTGAGGCATGCTGATCAGCAGCGGCACGCGACCTTGTTTGAAGTTCAGAACCTTATCCACAACCGCTCTCCTACAGACTTGATTCAACGCCGTGACGCACGACGCGTTTGTCCAGATCGCCCCCGAGCCAATAGGCCAGGTCCGCCGGGCGGTCGATCTGCCAGGCGACGAAATCCGCGACCTTGCCGACTTCCAGCGAACCGTGGGTGTCAGCCATGCCCAGCGCTTGTGCGGCATGGATGGTCGCACCGGCCAAGGCTTCTTCCGGAGTCATACGGAAGCAGGTGCAAGCCATGTTCAGCATCAGGCGCAACGACAGCGCCGGCGAGGTGCCGGGGTTGAGGTCACTGGCGATGGCGATCTTGACCTTGTGCTTGCGCAGGGCGTCCATCGGTGGCAACCGGGTTTCGCGAAGGAAATAGAACGCGCCCGGCAACAGCACGGCGACGGTGTCGGCTTTGGCCATGGCGATGGCGTCGTCTTCATCCATGAACTCCAGATGATCGGCGGACAACGCCTTGTAGCGCGCGGCTAGGCTGGAGCCATGCAGCGACGACAATTGTTCGGCATGCAGCTTTACCGGCAGACCAAGCTTTTGCGCGGTGATGAACACCCGCTCGACCTGCTCCGGCGAGAACGCCAGGTACTCGCAGAACGCATCCACGGCATCGATCAGACCTTCGGCGGCCAAAGCGGGAAGCATCTCGGCGCAGATGTGCTCGATGTAGTCGTCAGCGCGATCCTTGTACTCCGGCGGCAAGGCGTGGGCGGCCAGACAGGTGCTGCGCACGCTGATCGGCAGCTCCTTGGCCAGGCGACGGATGACCCTCAGGATCTTGCGTTCACTGGCCAGATCCAGACCGTAGCCGGACTTCATCTCGACCGTGGTCACGCCGTCGCGCATCAGGCTTTTCAAACGCTTGGCGGCGCTGGCGAACAGCTCGTCTTCGCTCGCTTCACGGGTGGCGCGCACAGTGCTGGCGATACCGCCGCCTTGCGCCGCGATCTCGGCGTAGCTGACGCCTTGCAGGCGTTTCTCGAATTCGCCGCTGCGGTTGCCACCGAACACCGTGTGTGTGTGGCAGTCGATCAGGCCGGGGGTGACCCACGCGCCTTGCAGGTCGTTGACCGCCGGGTATTCGCCAGAGGGCAATTGATTGCGCGGGCCGATCCACTCGATGTGCGCACCGGACGTCACGATGGCCGCATCCTCGATGATCGAGTAGACGCCTTGCGCCATGGTTGCGACGTGGCAGTGTTGCCAGAGGGTTTTCATCCCAAGTCCTCGTCTTGTTCAAAATCGTATCGCTGGCAAGCCAGCTCCCACAGGTATTTGTGGGAGCTGGCTTGCCAGCGATGAGGGCCTTACAGGCTCGGCAGCAGCCTGGCTGGAACCAGCTCGGTCAGACACCGCGAAGCCAACAACTCGGTCGCCGCATTGATGTCCGGCGCAAAGAAGCGATCCTTCTCATAAAACGGCACTTCGCGCCGCAGAATCGCCCGCGCCTGTTCCAGCTTGGCCGAGGTCTTCAGACCGTTGCGCAGGTCCAGCCCCTGCACCGCCGCCAGCCACTCCACCGCGAGAATCCCGCGGGTGTTTTCGGCCATTTCCCACAGGCGCTTGCCGGCGGCCGGGGCCATCGACACGTGGTCTTCCTGGTTGGCCGAGGTCGGCAGGCTGTCGACCGAATGCGGATGGGCCAGCGCCTTGTTCTCGCTGGCCAGTGCCGCGGCGGTCACCTGAGCGATCATGAAGCCCGAGTTGACGCCGCCATTGGCCACCAGGAACGGCGGCAGTTGCGACATGTGCTTGTCCATCATCAGCGAGATACGGCGTTCGCTCAGCGAGCCGATTTCAGCAATGGCCAGGGCCATGTTGTCGGCGGCCATGGCCACCGGCTCGGCGTGGAAGTTACCGCCGGAAATCACATCGCCTTCAGCGGCGAACACCAACGGGTTGTCGGAGACGGCGTTGGCTTCGACCACCAGCACATCGGCGGCCTGACGGAACTGGGTCAGGCAGGCGCCCATGACCTGTGGCTGGCAACGCAGCGAGTACGGGTCCTGAACCTTCTCGCAGTTCTGGTGCGAGTCGGAGACTTCACTGCGCTCACCGAGCAGATCGCGATACGCGGCTGCAGCATCAATCTGACCTTTCTGACCGCGAGCGGCGTGAATACGTGCATCGAACGGCGAGCGCGAACCGAGCACCGCTTCCACCGTCAGACCGCCGATTGCCAGCGCACCGGCAAACAGGTCTTCACCTTCAAAAAGACCGCGCAGCGCAAACGCCGTGGACACCTGAGTGCCGTTGAGCAGCGCCAGACCTTCTTTCGCCGCCAGGGTCAGCGGGGTCAGACCGGCGACTTTCAGCGCCTCAGTCGCTTCCATCCACTCGCCCTTGTAGCGCGCCTTGCCCTCGCCCAGCAGCACCAGCGACATGTGCGCCAGCGGTGCCAAGTCACCGGAGGCGCCGACCGAACCTTTGAGCGGAATGTGCGGATACACCTCGGCGTTGATCAGCGCGATCAGCGCGTCGATCACCACGCGGCGGATCCCGGAGAAACCACGGCTGAGGCTGTTGACCTTGAGCACCATGATCAGCCGCACCAGCTCATCGCTGATCGGCTGGCCGACGCCGGCCGCATGCGACAGCACCAGCGAACGCTGGAGGTTTTCCAGGTCTTCGCTGGCGATGCGGGTCGAGGCCAGCAGGCCGAAACCGGTGTTGATGCCGTAGGCGGTGCGATTCTCGGCGAGGATCTGCTCGACACACGCAACGCTGGCCTCGATCTGCGCGGAGGCGCTGTGGTCGAGGGTCAGCTTGACCGGTTGCTGATAAACGTCACGCAGTTGGGCCAGGCTCAATTGGCCGGGAATCAGGTTCAGCGCAGTCATTTAAATGCTCCTGTTTAGGCATTGTTATTAACTACCAGTCGCTCCGGAGCATTCCGTTATCCGTCGTTTCTCGTCTTGTGGACGATCCACGCCTTGGCACGCTGGTATGGGTATTGTCAGTGCAGATTCGGTAATACGTTGTGCAGCGAATCCGGGTGCTTCAGAACGCTTGCGGCGGCAGCGATGTCCGGCGCCAGCCAGCGATCCTGATCGTAGGCCGGGACGGTTTCACGCAGCAGGCGCCACGCCCGGTCGGTGCCCGCGCCAAAGCGCTGCGCCTTGAGAAATTCAAAGGCCTGCGCCGCCAGCAGGTACTCGATGGCGAGGATCTGCGTGCAGTTTTCCAGGGCGCGGTGCAGCTTCAGCGCAGCGCTGGTGCCCATGCTCAAGTGGTCTTCCTGCAGGCCCGAGGTGACGTAGTTGTCGAGCACCGCCGGTTGCGCCAGTTGGCGGTTCTCGGCACACAGCGAGGCGGCGACGTATTGCACGATCATCATCCCGGAGTTCACCCCCGGATTGGCCACCAGAAACGCCGGCAGACCGCTGACGTGCGGGTTCACCAGACGATCAAGGCGACGCTCGGCAATCGAGCCGATTTCGGCCATGGCAATCGCCAGCAGATCCGCTGCCATCGCCACTGACTGGCCGTGCGGGTTAGCCTGCGACATCACCCGGAAGTTGTCCGGCGTGCCCAGCAGCAACGGGTTATCGGTGCAGCCATTGAGTTCGGCTTCCACCTGCCTGATCGCATGTTCCAGTTGATCGCGCGCTGCGCCGTGCACCTGCGGGATCGAGCGGATGCTCAACGCATCCTGAGTGCGAATGCCTTTGCTGGTCGCGATCACTTCACTGCCATCAAGTAACGCACGCAGATTGCTCCCGACCTGCTGCATGCCCGGGTGCGGTTTGAGCGCGATGATCTCGGCGTCGAACGCGGCGATCTGCCCACGCTGCGCTTCGAAGCTCATGGCGCCGATCACGTCGGCCCATTGCACCAGTCGCGTCGCATCGGCAATCGCCAGGCAGCTGAGGCCGGTCATGCACGGCGTACCGTTGACCAGGCACAAACCGTCTTTCGCGCCGAGTTGCACCGGTTGCAGGCCTTCTTCGGCCAAAGCCTGCTGCGCCGAGATGATTTGCCCGCGATAGCTGACATTGCCCACGCCCAGCAGCGCGATGCCGATGTGCGCCATGTGCGTCAGGTAACCCACCGAGCCTTGCGACGGCACCTGCGGGGTGATGCCACGATTGAGCAGCGCCAGCAGGCCTTCAACCACGCGGCGATGAATACCGGATTTGCCGTGACTGTAGTTGTGAATCGCCGCGCAGATGATCGCGCGGGTCTGCTCATCGGGCAGCACCGGGCCGACACCACAGGCGTGGCTGAGCAAGGTGTTGCGCGAGAGCTGGCTGAGTTGTTCGTCCTTCAGCGAGACATTGGACAAACCACCCAGGCCGGTATTGACGCCATAAGCACGCTCGCCGCTTTCGACGATGCGCTGGACGATGCCCTGAGCGTTTTCGATGCGCGCCCAGGTTTCGCTCGATAACTCCAGTTGCGCGCCGTGACGGGCGACGGCGACCACGTCCTGCCAACGCAGGGGGTTGCCGGTGATGATGATTTTTTCAGCCTGGGACATCTTCAACCTCATCCAAACATTGATGCAGCTTTACCGGCCTCATCGCTGGCAAGCCAGCTCCCACAGAGTTCTCATTGTTCACTCGATCCCTGTGGGAGCTGGCTTGCCAGCGATGAGGCCAGTCAATGCACTGCAAAACTCAAATCAAACCACCGCCGCCCGCCGCTGCACGAACCGGTCAACATACTCATCCGCCGGCGAATGCAGGATCTCTCTTGGCGTGCCGACCTGAATCAGGCGGCCGTCCTTGAGAATCGCGATGCGGTTGCCGATGCGCACGGCCTCGTCGAGGTCGTGGGTGATGAAGACGATGGTCTTGTGCAGGGTCTTTTGCAGCTCCAGCAACTGGTCCTGCATCTCGGCGCGGATCAGCGGATCGAGCGCACTGAACGCTTCGTCCATCAGGATGATGTCGGTGTCCGCCGCCAGCGCGCGGGCCAGGCCGACACGCTGACGCATGCCGCCGGAGAGCTGATGCGGGTATTTGTTTTCGTAGCCCTTGAGACCCACGGTGTTGATCCAGTGCAGCGCGCGTTCGGCGCACAGTTGCTTGCTCTCGCCGCGCACTTTCAGGCCGTAGGCGACGTTCTCGATCACGGTCTTGTGCGGCAGCAGGCCGAAGCTCTGGAACACCATGCTGATCTTGTGCCGGCGAAATTCGCGCAGCGCTTCCATGTCGTATTGCAGGATATCTACGCCATCGACCAGGATCGCGCCGCTGGTGGGGTCGATCAGGCGATTGAAGTGGCGCACCAGCGTCGATTTGCCCGAGCCGGACAGGCCCATGATCACGAAAATCTCGCCGGTGCCGATACTCAGCGACAGGTCATTGACCCCGACCACACAACCGGTTTCGTTCAGCACCTGATCCTTGGTCTTGCCCTGGCCGACCATCGCCAGTGCGTCCTTGGCGCGGTTGCCGAAAATCTTGAAGACGTTTTTGACTTCGATCTTGCTCACGGTTGCGTTGTTCATTTGCTCACCTCATGCCGTGGCCGACCGTACGCCTGAGTAATGCGGTCGATGACCACTGCGAGAATCACGATCGCCAGACCGGCTTCGAGGCCGCGTCCGACGTTGAGGGTCTGAATGCCCACCAGTACGTCTTCACCCAGGCCACGGGCGCCGATCATCGAGGCGATTACCACCATCGACAGGGCCATCATGGTGGTCTGGTTGATCCCGGCCATGATGCTCGGCAGGGCCAGCGGCAGTTGCACACCGAACAGTTGCTGCCAGCGGTTGGCACCGAAGGCGTTGATCGCCTCCATCACTTCACCATCGACCTGGCGAATGCCCAGATCGGTCAGGCGAATCAACGGCGGCGCGGCATAGATCACCGTGGCGAAAATCGCCGGGACCTTGCCCAGACCGAACAGCATCAGCACCGGAATCAGGTACACGAAGCTGGGCATGGTCTGCATGATGTCGAGCAGCGGCATCAGCACCGAACGCAGGCGATTGCTGCGCGCCGAGAGAATCCCCAGCGGAATGCCGATCAGCACCGAAATGATCGTCGCGACCATCATCAGCGCCAGCGTCTGCATGAGTTTGTCCCACAGGCCGACAGCGCCCACCAGGAACAGCAGACCGACGATGACGGCGGTGGTCACGACTTTACGCGTGGCGTGCCAGGCGACGACGCCAACGATCGCCAGCATCAGCCACCACGGCGCGGCACGCAGAAGGCCTTCGAGGTTGACGATGGCCCACAGCAGCGTGTCGGAGATATGGCGGAACACATCACCATAATTGGTGACCAGCGAATCGACCCAACCGTTGACCCAGTCGGCGATGGAAAAGGTAAAGCTTTCGGGAAACATAAGCGGCTCTCAATCAGAAATCTCAATCAAGCGATGACGGCATATCTCCCGGCCAGCCTCACGGTTGACCGGGAGGTATCGACCTACAGCGCCGCGTCGATTTTCTTGGCTGCGTCGTCACTGACCCACGCGTGCCAGACCTCAGGATGTTCCTTGAGGAAGATTTTCGCCAGTTTTGGCGACTCGATACGTTCCTTCGCCATGCGGCCCAGGTTCTGGTTCAGCAGATCGATCGGCAGATTGACCTTCTCCAGCACGGCCACCAGTTCCGGCGCCTGTTCGTGGAAGGTTTTCGACAGACCGACCTTGATGCTCACGCTCTTGTCGACGCCCGGTTTTTCTTCAAGTTTGACCGCGTCGATCTGGCCCATCAGCGGGGTTGGCGACCAGTAGTAGAACAGGATCGGCTCGCCACGCTTGTAGCTCGACAGCACTGCCGCATCCAGCGCCGGGCCGGTGCCCGGACGGAAGTTGGTGTAGCTGTTTTCCAGGCCGTAGCTCTTGAGCATTTCGCTGTTGTCCAGCTCACAGGTCCAACCCGCCGGGCAGTTGTAGAAACGGCCCTTGGACGGCTCTTCGGCGTCCTTGAAAATCGTCGCGTATTTGCCCAGATCGGCAATGTTTTTCAGGTCCGGGGCTTTTGCCTCGATCTTGCGTTTGGCGTCGCCTTCGATCACGTAGCGCGGCACGTACCAGCCTTCGATAGCGCCGACGATCGGGGCGCCGACACCGACGACTTTGCCGGCCTTCTCAGCCTTGTTCCAGACTTCGCTGCGGCCGACCCACTCTTCGGCGAACACTTGAATGTCGTTGCTGCTCAAGGCGTTCTCCATGGTGATGGAGTTGCCCGGCAGACTGTCGGTCTTGCAGTCGTAACCTTTCTCCAGCACCACTTGCAGCACGTCGGTCAGCAACATGCCGCTTTCCCAGTTCAGGCCGGCGAATTTCACCGGTTTGCCGGACTCGCACCAGCCGGCAGCCTGGGTGGCGCCGGCACTGGCCAGCAGGCCCATGGACAGCAGTGTGGTGAGCAGGGTCTTGTTCGATTTCATTATTGCGACGCTCCTAATCATGAATTGGCTTACGGCAGTCAAGAGGCATCCAGCCCTGTCCACGTCCAATCAGGCCTGCGCCGCAGCGCGCCCGGCCCCACTTTTTTCAGGTTGTACAACACTGTTCTGCTCGAGCGGCAAAATCAGCTGATCAGGCACCGAGCCGTGCCATTTTTTCGCGCACAGGTAATACAGCGCGGCAGGCAGCACCAGGCCGATGATCCAGGAAATATCCACGTCACCGAGGGCAGCCACCAGCGGGCCGGTGTAGAACTTGGTGGAGATGAACGGCAGCTGCACCAGCACACCGAACACATAGACGCTGATCCCGAGCAGATTCCAGCGGCCGTAGCGACCATTCGGATCGGCCAGCGCCGGTACGTCATAGCGTTCACGAGTGATGCAGTAGTAGTCGACCAGGTTGATCGCGCTCCATGGCGTGAAGAACGCCAGCAGAAACAGGATGAACGACTTGAACGCACCGAGGAACGAGTGCTGGCCAAGCAGTGCGATCAGGGTCGCCGCACCGACAATCACCAGCACGAACACCAGACGCTGCAGGCGCGAGACCGTCAGGTGCCCACGGAAGCCGCTGATGATCGTGGCGATGCACATGAAACTGCCGTACGAGTTCAACGTCGAGATGGTGACCTTGCCGAAGGCGATGCTGAAGTACAGCAGCGCCGCCGTGGCACCGGTGCCGCCCAGCCCGACGATGTAGGCCACTTCATGCCCGGCGAACTGGCCGTTGGCCGATGCCGCAGCGAACACGCCAAGGACCATCGCCACCTGCGCGCCGATGACCGAACCGGCGCCAGCGGCAAAGAAGGTTTTCACCGAGGAAACCTTGCTCGGCAAGTAACGCGAATAGTCCGCCACATACGGGCCGAAGGCGATCTGCCAGGACGCCGCGAGCGACACCGCCAGCAAGAAGCTGCTCCAGCTGAAGTGACGGATCTGCAACAGGGCGCCCACATCCACCTGACTCAGCAGACGGCTGAACAGATACACGAAGGCAATCACCCCAATGACGCTGGCGACACGCCCGATCCAGTGGATCACCCGATAACCGAGCACGGTGACCACCACGATGACACTGGCGAACAGCAGGATGCCGACGGTGTCGCTGACGCCAAACAACTGGCCCAGCGCCTGGCCGGAAAGCACCGTACCGGTGGCGGTGAAACCCAGGTACATCAGGCACACCAGCACGATCGGGATCGCCGCGCCATACACGCCGAACTGCACCCGGCTGGAAATCATCTGCGGCAAGCCAAGCTTCGGCCCTTGCGCCGCGTGCAGCGCCATCACGCCGCCGCCGAGCAGTTGACCGATCAACAGACCGATCAACGACCAGAACACATCACCGCCCAGCACCACGGCCAAGGCCCCGGTAACAATCGCGGTGATTTGCAGATTCGCACCCATCCACAGGGTGAACTGGCTCAACAGACGACCGTGTCTTTCCGCTTCCGGGATGTAGTCGATCGAACGCCTTTCGATCAACGGTTTGTTACCTGCACGATCGGGGGTTACAGCCATGATTCAACCTCTGTGGATTGTTTTGATTGTTCACTGAGCTTCGGTAGGGCTGCTTTTCTGTGGGAGCGAGCTTGCTCGCGAATTGGCCAGCACATTCAACATCTTTGCTGGCTGACAGATTGCTTTCGCGAGCAAGCTCGCTCCCACATAAAGCCAAAGCGTGTTACTTGCCGCCGGTAATCATCGGCAGGTTCAGCCCCTGCTCCTTCGCGCAGTCGATGGCGATCTGGTAACCGGCATCGGCGTGACGCATGACGCCAGTGGCCGGGTCGTTGTGCAGCACGCGCGCAATACGCTCGGCCGCTTCGTCAGTACCGTCGCAGACGATCACCATGCCCGAGTGCTGCGAGAAGCCCATGCCCACGCCACCACCGTGGTGCAGTGAGACCCAGGTCGCGCCGCTCGCGGTGTTCAGCAGCGCATTGAGCAGTGGCCAGTCGGAGACAGCGTCGGAACCGTCCTGCATCGATTCGGTTTCGCGGTTCGGGCTGGCGACCGAGCCGGAGTCGAGGTGGTCGCGACCGATCACGATCGGTGCCGACAGCTCACCGCTGCGCACCATTTCGTTGAACGCCAGACCGAGCTTGGCACGCAGGCCCAGGCCGACCCAGCAGATACGTGCCGGCAGACCCTGGAAGCTGATGCGCTCGCGGGCCATGTCCAGCCAGTTGTGCAGGTGGGCGTCGTCCGGGATCAGCTCTTTGACTTTGGCGTCGGTCTTGAAGATGTCCTGCGGATCACCCGACAGCGCCGCCCAACGGAACGGGCCGATGCCACGGCAGAACAGTGGGCGAATGTAGGCCGGGACGAAGCCCGGGAAGTCGAACGCGTTTTCCACGCCTTCTTCCTGCGCCATCTGACGGATGTTGTTGCCGTAGTCGAAGGTCGGGATGCCTTGCTTCTGGAACGCCAGCATCGCTTTGACGTGGACCGCCATCGATTGCTTGGCGGCTTTGATCACGGCAGCCGGCTCGGTCTTGGCGCGGGCGCGGTACTCTTCCCAGGTCCAGCCCGCGGGCAGGTAGCCGTTCAGTGGGTCGTGGGCACTGGTCTGGTCGGTGACCATGTCCGGACGCACGCCGCGCTTGACCAGTTCCGGAAGGATTTCTGCGGCGTTACCCAGCAGGGCGATGGAGATCGCTTTGCCTTCGGCGGTGTATTTGGCGATGCGCGCCAAGGCGTCGTCGAGGTCTTTGGCTTGCTCGTCGACATAACGGCTTTTCAGGCGGAAATCGATGCTCACCTGCTGGCATTCGATGTTCAGCGAGCAGGCGCCAGCCAGAGTTGCAGCCAGCGGCTGAGCACCGCCCATGCCGCCCAGACCGGCGGTCAGGACCCACTTGCCTTTGAGGTTGTCGTTGTAGTGCTGACGACCGGCTTCGACGAAGGTTTCGTAGGTGCCCTGAACGATGCCCTGGCTGCCGATGTAGATCCAGCTGCCGGCGGTCATCTGGCCGTACATGGCCAGGCCTTTGGCGTCGAGTTCGTTGAAGTGTTCCCAGCTCGCCCAGTGCGGCACCAGGTTGGAGTTGGCGATCAGTACGCGCGGGGCGTTGCTGTGAGTCTTGAACACGCCGACCGGTTTGCCGGATTGCACCAGCAGGGTTTCGTCGTCGTTCAGATTGGTCAGGCTTTCGACGATCTTGTCGTAGCACTCCCAGTTACGCGCAGCGCGACCGATACCACCGTAGACCACCAGCTCTTTCGGGTTCTCGGCCACTTCCGGATCGAGGTTGTTCATCAGCATGCGCAGCGGCGCTTCGGTCAGCCAGCTCTTGGCGGTCAGCTTGTTGCCGCGTGCAGCGCGGATCTCGACGTCACGGTACTTAGTAGGTTTTGTGTCAGTCACGAAAAAGACTCCTCAGCGATCAATTCAAACCAACCCTGGCAGTGGGCAAGCAGCCTGTGCGCCTCAATGCGCGACAAGCGAATCAGTGGACGCTGCGGACTTATACGCATACGTCTTTACTTGTACATACAAGCATATGCAATCAAGCGGCCAACTCACTGAAGAGCCGTTCAAGAAAAATCGCGAACAGGGCTACAGAGCGCTGGAAACAAGGGTTGTGGCGTGGATGAAATTTTTTGCGGGGGAGAATTGAGGTCGCGGGGGATCGTTACGAACCCGTGGCTTTGCGCCACGCTGGGGCGTTCGGTAACAAGTTGGTGCGTGAAGGGAAACAGCTTGTGTGAATGCCATTGTGGCGAGGGAGCTTGCTCCCGCTGGAGGCCGAAGGACTCCCATTCCGGCGTTCACCGAAATGGGGCCGCTTCGCAACCCAGCGGGAGCAAGCTCCCTCGCCACAATGTGTTTTACATGAGCAGGAAGATCAGCGTGCCGTCAGCTCGATCACGCAGCACGCGGCATTGACCGCGACTTCAACCAGACCGGTGTTACCGTCCAGCTGCAGGCAATCATGTCGGGCCAGTTGCGCAGTGTTGTCACCGACCTGCACTTGCAGCAGCTCGCTGACACTGAACACCAGCACCGTCGAGGCCGAGCTGAAAAACCGCTGTTCACCGTCCAGCTACTGCAACCGCGCGTGGTAACGCTGCGGTGCGTAAATCAGGTTGAAGTCGCGTATCGCGCCGCCGAGCAAGGTGCAGGACACCTGGCTTTCGCCGCTGAACGCAAACGGGTCCAGCGGTAACAATGGACGCGTGTCATCACCATCGACGCACAAGGTCATGCCGTCACCCTGCAATACCGTGATCACTCGCTGGTAACCGGCAAAGGTCGAGAAACCGCCCGACTCGGCAATGTCGGCAATCGACAGACGCCAGCCAAAACCATCCAGGCCAGCACCGGCGTCACGGGTGATCTCTTCGGTGCTGCCGCCGCCGTTTTTCCACGGCATGCGTGGGTAACCTTCGGCGCGTAAAACTTTCACTTCACTGCTCATTTATGAAAGCGTCCTTCCAGACGATGACGAGAACCGGGATGAATCAGGCGCGCCGCCGTCACCGGCTGACGGCCCGACCACGTACGACGACGGATCAACAGGCACGGCTCGCCTTTCTCGATCTGCAGCAACTTGCACTCGGACGGCTCGGCGAGGATCGCTTCGACCACGTGCTCGCCTTCAGTCAACGGCGCGACCTGGTTGAGATAGGCGTAAGGGGTTTGCAGGGTGAAATCCTGCTTGAGGTATTCCGGAGCGACCAGCGCGTTGACGAAACGGTCTTCGATTTGCACCGGGATGTCGTTTTCGTAATGCACGATCAGCGAATGGAAGACCTTCTGCCCTTCGCGCATGTCCAGCGCCAACGCGCGCTCGGAGCCGGCGGCCTCTTCTTCGAGGGTGATCACCTGACAGGTGTGGCGATGCCCACGGGAGGCAATTTCGTCGGCGATGTTGTGCACTTCGAACAGCGCAGACTGGCTCTTCGGTTCGGCGACGAACGTGCCGACACCTTGCATGCGCACCAGCAGGCCGTCGGCGGTCATTTCGCGCAGCGCGCGGTTGATGGTCATGCGGCTGAAACCGAGCTGGCTGACCAGTTCGCTTTCCGACGGCACGCGGTAGTGCGGTGGCCAGTTACCGCTGTCGATCTGCTGGGTGATCATCTGTTTGACGCGGGCGTACAAGGGCGCCGGACTGTCGCCCAGGTTCGCGGCCAACGGGGAGACTGGAGGCGGAGTCGGCACGGTGGATCCCTGTTCATTGGATGAAGGTTGCTAGCTTGCCGGAGTTTACCGGGCAGGCAAACGTCTGTATATGTATATACAAATAACACACGATGGGGTGCTGAACCATGTCCGCCTTCTTTGCCGAACGCGCGCTGCTGCCTAACGGATGGGCCAACCATGTACGTCTCGAAGTCAGTGCCGATGGCATGCTGACCCGAATCCAGGCCGATTCCACCGCAGATGGCGCCGAGCGGCTGAGCGGTCCGCTGCTGCCGGGCATGCCCAATCTGCATTCCCATGCCTTCCAACGCGCGATGGCGGGACTGGCCGAAGTGGCTGGCAATCCCAACGACAGCTTCTGGACCTGGCGCGACCTGATGTATCGCCTCGTCGGAAAAATCAGCCCGGAGCAGCTCGGCGTGATTGCCCGTCAGCTGTACATCGAAATGCTCAAGGCCGGTTACACCTCGGTTGCTGAATTCCACTATGTGCACCACGACAACAACGGTCAGCCGTATGCCGATCCGGCCGAACTGGCACTGCGCATCAGCCAGGCAGCGAGCGACAGCGGCATCGGTCTGACCCTGTTGCCGGTGCTTTACAGCCATTCCGGATTCGGCGGCCAAACGCCCAATGACGGGCAGCGCCGCTTTATCAACAGCACCGAAAACTATCTGAACCTGCAAGCGCGCCTGCAGCCGCTGCTGGCTCAGCAAAAAGCGCAATCGCTGGGGCTGTGCTTCCACTCGTTGCGCGCGGTCACCCCGCAACAGATCAGCGAAGTGCTGGCGGCGAGCGACAAGCAGTGCCCGGTGCACATCCACATCGCCGAACAGCAGAAGGAAGTCGATGACTGCCTGAGCTGGAGCGGTCGTCGGCCGCTGCAATGGCTCTATGAAAACACCGAAGTCGATCAGCGCTGGTGCCTGGTTCACGCCACCCACGCCAATCCCGAGGAAGTCACGCTGATGGCCAAAAGTCGCGCCATCGCCGGCCTGTGCCTGACCACTGAAGCGAATCTGGGCGACGGGATTTTCCCAGCGGTGGATTTCCTCGCCCAGGGCGGACGCATGGGCATCGGTTCCGACAGCCATGTGTCGCTCAGCGTGGTCGAGGAATTGCGTTGGCTGGAATACGGCCAGCGTCTGCGTGATCAGCGGCGCAACCGTTTGTATGGCGCGGATCAGCCGATGGTCGGGCGCACGTTGTATGACGCGGCGCTGGACGGCGGCGCCCAGGCGTTGGGGCAGCCGATTGGCGCGCTGGAAGTCGGCAAGCGTGCCGACTGGATTGTGCTCGATGGCAATGATCCGTATCTGGCCACGGCCAGTGGTGACGGGATTTTGAATCGCTGGTTGTTCGCTGGCGGTGACCGACAGGTGCGCGATGTATTGGTCAATGGCCAGTGGGTGGTGCGCGATGGCCGGCATGCAGGCGAAGAGGAAAGCGCACGCGCCTTCACCCAGGTTCTGCGCGAACTTTTAGGCTGACACAAAACAAAAATGTGGGAGCGAGCCTGCTCGCGAAAGCGGTGTATCAGCAACATTTTCGTTAACTGACACACCCTCTTCGCGAGCAGGCTCGCTCCCACATTTGATTTGTGGTGGTCTTTAATTCGAAGTCTTCGCCATCTGCCGATCCGACGCTCGCCAGATCAGTCGCGTGGTGTCGTAACCCTGCTGACGCGCCTTGCTCAGCAACTCCTCACGCACCACACCGTTGACGGTCGGCGTGCGGGACAGCAACCACATGTACTTGCGGCTCGGGTCGCCGACGATGGCGGTCTTGTAGTCGTCGCTGACGTACAACACCCAGTATTCGCCTTTCGCCACTCCGGGAATCAAGCGCGAGAACCAGGTATCGAATTCGACCCACAACTTGTCGGTCTTGCCCGGCACCTGTGGATAAGCCTTGCCTTTGGCTTCTTCCCATTGCCAGTCGGCGGTCAGGCAGCGATTGAGCACATCGACATTGCCGTCCGGCCTGAGCGAATAATGGGCTTCGGATTGCGCGCAGTTGCGCTGGAAGTACATCGGCAGGCGCGCCAGTTCATACCAGGTGCCCTGATAACGCTTGAGGTTGACACTGTGAGCCGTCTTGGGCGCCAGCGGATCTTCACCGTGAGTGGCGCAGCCGGCCAGTACCAGGCCGGCAAAAAGGACGAACAATAACCGCTTCATTATTTTTCTCCCGTGGGCGCTTGGCCCCGGTTTACTTCAGGCCTTGGCCAGAAAACATCAGCACTTTGTCACCGGCGTACTGCACGCTGATAAAGCTGTTTTTGTCGCCCCAGGTACAACTGGACATGCCGAGCGCACCCGAACAGTCGGTGGGTTTGCCGAGCAGCGTCTCAACTTCGGCCTTGGCCATGCCGGCCGAAAGCTTGGAATAGTTTTCCTGATTGACCTTGCTGCACGCGGCCAACAGCACGCAAAAAGTCAGAAGGGCGATAGATCGCAGCGACATGAAGTAACTCCTGGAGCGGAAGGGGGATGGCATGGTGCCAACCAGAAGCTTAGAAGAGAAAACCCTCATCTGGTTCCCTTCAGAAATGGCTATTTATCGCTCCGCTCGTCTGGCATTTATCGGCAAATCAGACACTTTCTGCGGCTATTGAGCATTTCGTCGCATTTCACCAAAGACGCCTAATCTTTGGCGCACAGCGGTCGAAATAAGAGCAGCGCAAAGCCCCCGAGTGTGGCAAATTGCCACCCTTTCTCGACCAGCCCCTTCGCGGTAGTTCATTCGATGACCAGAAACATGAAATTCAGCCACAAGATCTTGTTGGCTGCCGCCCTCGTGGTGGCCGTTGCGTTCGCCTGTTTCATTTTGTTCAACGACTATCGACAACGCGAAGCCCTGAGCAGCAGCACAGAAGCCTCGATGCAGGAGCTGGGGAGTCTGACGACCAGCAACATCCAGACCTGGCTGGAAAGCCGCATCCAGTTGCTGCAATCGCTGTCGCAGCAGGTCGCCGCCGACGGCAGCGCGCCGGCCAGCCTCAAGCGCATCATCGACCTGCCCGCCTACACCGGCAATTTCCAGCTCAGCTATTTCGGCGGCGCTGACGGCGTAATGTTCTCGGTACCCGCCGGTAACCGTGCACCGGATTACGACCCGCGCGCCCGTGGCTGGTACAAGGCCGCCAACAGTGCGCAGCAGACCATCGTCACCGAACCCTACATCGCCGCTTCGTCGGGCAAACTGGTGATCACCGTCGCCACCCCGGTGCAGCGTCAAGGCCAGATGATCGGTGTGGCCGGCGCGGATATCGACCTGACCAGCGTCAGCGCGATCATCAACTCGCTCAACTTCGGTGGCCACGGCCATGCGTTCATCGTCAGCGCCGATGGCAAGATCCTGATTCACCCGGACAGCAAACTGGTGCTGAAAACCCTTGCCGAGGCTTATCCGAACGGTGCGCCGAAAGTCAGCCCGGGCCTGAAAGAAGTCGAATTCGACGGCAAGACCCAACTGATTTCGTTCACCCGCGTCAACGGCGTGCCATCAGCTGACTGGTACGTGGCGCTGGTGCTGGACAAGGACACCGCGTTCTCGATGCTCAGCGAATTCCGCACCTCGGCGCTGATCGCCATGGTGATCGCCGTGGTGATCATCATCGCCCTGCTCGGCATGCTGATCCGCGTGCTGATGCAACCGCTGCTGACCATGGGTCGCGCCATGCATGACATCGCCGAAGGCGAAGGCGACCTCACCAAGCGTCTGGTGATCCACGGCCACGACGAGTTCGGCGCGCTGGGTCTGTCGTTCAACCGCTTCGTCGAGCGTATTCATACCTCAATCCGCGAAGTGTCGTCGGCCACCGGGCAAGTCAACGAAGTCGCCTTGCGTGTGGTCGCGGCCTCGAACTCGTCGATGTACAACTCCGACCAGCAAGCCAGCCGCACCAACAGCGTGGCCGCGGCGATCAACCAGCTCGGCGCTGCCGCCCAGGAAATCGCCCAGAACGCCGCTCTCGCCTCGCAGCACTCCAGCGATGCGCGCAGCCTGGCGGTCGACGGCCAGCAGGTTGTGGATAAAACCATTCACGCGATGCAGCAGTTGTCGGCAAAAATCAGCGACTCCTGCGGCAACATCGAAACCCTCAATAGCAACACGGTGAACATCGGCCAGATTCTGGAAGTGATCACCAGCATCTCGCAGCAGACCAACCTGCTGGCACTCAACGCCGCCATCGAAGCGGCCCGCGCCGGTGAGGCTGGCCGAGGTTTCGCCGTGGTCGCTGACGAAGTGCGCAACCTCGCACACCGCACCCAGGACTCGGCGCAGCAAGTGCAAAAGATGATCGAAGAACTGCAAGTCGGCGCACGTCAGGCCGTGAGCATCATGACCGAGAGCCAGCGCGAGAGCGAAAGCAGCGTCGGCATCGCCAACCAGGCCGGCGAACGCCTGGGCAGCGTGACCCAGCGCATCGGCGAGATCGACGGGATGAACCAGTCGGTGGCTACCGCGACAGAGGAGCAGACCGCTGTGGTCGAGTCGATCAACGTCGACATCAACGAGATCAACACGCTGAATCAGGAAGGTGTCGAGAACTTGCAGGCAACCTTGCGTGCGTGTTCGGATCTGGAGCAGCAGGCAGCGCGTCTCAAGCAATTGGTCGGCAGCTTCCGCATTTAAAGCGCTGCCACTGACCCCTTCGCGAGCAGGCTCGCCCCCACATTGGAATGCATTTCAACTGTGGGAGCGAGCCTGCTCGCGAAGCGGGATTCAGCCGCAGTGAAGATTTAGAACCTGGAACCTGGCTCAGAAAGAAACACCAACTCCTCAGCCGTCGACTCCCGCCCCAACACCGCATTGCGATGCGGAAACCGGCCAAACCGTGCAATCACCTTCTGATGCCGCTCGGCATAGTCCAGGTTATCGGCAAACACCGCCCGCTCGGCTTCCGGCTGTTCAGCCAGCAGATCGATAAAGCGCGACACGGCTTCGTTCTGCACCGCGAGGTTTTCGCAGTGTTCGAACACCAGATAAATGAATACCCGCTGAATCGGCTTCAGTTGCCGGTCGAAGTCCGCCGCAATGCCCTGCGCGACAAGTTTCTGCGCACGCAGATCACCGGAAAAGGCTTTGGGTGTGTCGCGAAAGATCATGCGTGGCAGTTGATCAAGCAGCAACACCAGCGCCAGCCAACCTTCGGGACGTTGCGTCCACTCGGCCAATTCGCCAGCGAGGGCCTGATCGACAAAGACCCCGAAACGCTCACGCGCTTCGAGGTCCTGGCTGTCTTTCTTGCCAAACCACAACTTGCCCTTGTCAGCCGCAATCTCGTCCGGTGATTCGGCATGTCCGAACCACCAATCGAGCAACGGCTGCCAGGGCGCAGTCATGGTTTATTCCTTGTGGTAAGCCGTGGCGCGGGCGACTTCTTCTTTCGAGCCGAGGAACACCGCTACGCGCTGGTGCAGGCCTTCCGGCTGAATGTCGAGGATGCGCTGGTGACCGTCGGTGGACGCGCCGCCGGCCTGTTCCACCAGGAACGACATCGGGTTGGCTTCGTACATCAGACGCAGTTTGCCCGGTTTGGATGGCTCACGGCTGTCGCGTGGGTACATGAACAGACCGCCACGGGTCAGGATGCGGTGCACATCGGCCACCATCGCGGCGACCCAGCGCATGTTGTAGTTCTTCTTCAGCGGGCCTTCTTCACCGGCCAGCAGTTCGCTGACGTAGCGTTGTACCGGGGCTTCCCAGTGGCGCTGGTTGGACATGTTGATCGCGAATTCCTGGGTGGTTTCAGGAATGGTGATGTCTTCGTGGGTCAGCACGAAGCTGCCCATTTCGCGGTCGAGGGTGAAGCCTTTGACGCCGTCGCCCAGGGTCAGTACCAGCATGGTCTGCGGGCCGTAGATCGCGTAACCGGCAGCAACCTGCTGGGTGCCTGGCTGCAGAAAGGCTTTTTCGTTCAGCGGCTCGTTCTGGCTCAGGTATTCGTTCGGGCAGCGCAGTACCGAGAAGATGGTGCCAACCGGGGCGTTGATGTCGATGTTCGACGAGCCGTCCAGTGGGTCGAAGACCAGCAGGTAAGCGCCTTTCGGGTATTTGCCGGGGATCTGGTAGGCATTGTCCATTTCTTCGGACGCCATGCCGGCCAGGTGACCGCCCCATTCGTTGGCTTCGAGCAGGATCTCGTTCGACAGCACGTCGAGTTTCTTCTGCACTTCGCCTTGGACGTTTTCAGTGCCCATGCTGCCCAGAACACCGCCCAGGGCGCCTTTGGACACGGCGTGGCTGATCTCTTTGCAGGCACGCGCCACCACTTCGATCAGGAAGCGCAGATCGGCAGGAGTGTTATTGCTGCGGGTCTGCTCAATCAAATAGCGACTCAGGGTAACGCGGGACATGGACGGCTCCGGTGGAATGGGGGGCTAAAAACCCGCGCAGTTTACAGGGAGTCTGAAAACCTAGCGAGCGAAGACGCCCGGTAACGTGCGTTGGGGCGCAATTGCTTGTATCAGACGTGATCGGGTCGAGAGAGTTCAGGCACCGGATTGAGCGTAGTCCGGTTCGGGACGGATGGTGGCTGGGTTGATAGCGACAGTTTGAGAATTTTTGTTGATTGATCGGCCGTCATCGCTGGCAAGCCAGCTCCCACCAGGATTTCGGTCGTTCACCTGTTTTGTGTACACCAAATAACCTGTGGGAGCTGGCTTGCCAGCGAAAGGCGCACAGCGCCAGCCATTCTCAGGAACGGGTCGGTGGCTTGCGCAACAGACTCGCCGCCATCACCCCGAGGAACACCACACTCACCAGCAACACCGCCCACAAGCCGATTTTCTTCCAGTTGGTTTCGGCCACCGCCGCTGTAGTGGCCGGGGCGGTCGGCGTGGGGATCACGTCGCCCTGCACCGTCGCCTTGCCCAGCGTCGCGAGCTTCTGCGGTTTGAAATCCGGAATCAGCGTGCTCAGCGGCAGATTCGCGGTTTTCACCGTCGGATTGCCCAGCGCCAGGCTGTAAGGTCCGTCACCGCGCGCGAGGAAAATTACCTGCGTCGCCCGCACCGCGTATTTCAGGCTCGGTGCCTGCTCGCCCAGACCACCGCCGCGCTCATCCACGCTCAGTTTCAATTGCTGCACGGTTTGCCCGTACAACTGCAATTCGTTCTGCACCACGTCCTGACCGTTCTGGGTCAGGCGATACAGCAAACCGTTGCTCAGGGGCTGCCACGGCAGGCTGCTTTCGCGGCGACCCGCGAGGGTGACCGGCGCCAGACTGTTCGGTTGTTTCAACTCGACCTGCACCCGCTCGACATTCAACCCCATCGGCAACTGCCAGGTGTACTCGCCGGATTGGGTGCTGCTGCCCGTCAACGCTTGCGACCAGACCAACGGCAGCGGCACGTTGCGTGGATCGCTGCTTTTCAATTGCACTGCAGTGAGGATGGGTGCCGAGGTGGACGCCTCCCACAGCAGACGCAGATAGCGCGCCGATTGCCCCGGCAGCGTCACCTCATGCTGTTCGATGCGCTCGTCGGAGAACGTCAGGCGCGCGACCTGCCCTTCGCCCCACGCCTGCCAATGCTGCAAGTCATCACTGGCCTCGATGCTGAAGCGCTGGAAACCGTCGCGTTCGCTGGTCCAGTCGAGGATCAGTTGCTGCAGCGGCGCCTTGATCGCGCTGGCATCGAGCAGCCAGCCGCGCAGCACCTCTTCGCCGGCCTCCAGTTGCGTCGACGGCTGCACTTCCACCAGTGTGCCGGTGGTGGTCGATTGCACGCGTACGTTCGGCGCGCGCTCGCTGGCGTCGGCGGCGTTGTACAACGGGAACCACTTCACTTCATGCAACTGCCCGTCGTCGCGGGTCTGCGCCGATTCCCGGGCCAGGGCGTAGGCCTGCGGCTCGCCAGCAGCGTTGAATACGCGCAGGTCGCTGAGATCGGTCTGGCGTGCCTGCAATTGCGCGCTCAGCGGCAGATCGAGGCGATACCACGGGCCGTTGCCGCTCACCGTCAGCGGCACCTGCGTGGCGAAGTCCGCCGGTTTTTCCTGGGCGCCGGCAGCTATCACCACGCCCAGCGCCAACCACCCCAGATTCAGCATGCGACTCAAGATGAAACTCCTTCGGTATCCGGCACGGGTTTGCCCGCCGCCGGCTCGGCTTCGACGCGTTTCGGTGGCAGCGGTGCAAAGTAGCCCACCACCAGCAGCAACACGCCGACGCCGATAAACGAGACGATCCGGGCCAATCCGCCACGGTTGCTCAATTCGACAAAAATCAGTTTGGCCACCACCAGCGCAATCAGCGCCGCGCCGATCAGCCACACTTCGCGACGATGGCGCAGATGGCCGCCGATCATCAGGCCCAGCGCCATCAGGGTCCAGACGATGGACAACCCGGCCTGCACCAGCATCGACTCAAGCAAAAGATCCAGCTCGAACGGAATGCCCGCCCAATGGTGCGCAGCGCGGGTCACCAGCGCGGTGCAGAAAGCGAACAGCGAAACCCCGGCGACCAGTTGTGTGGCGTACTCGGCGTAATCCTTGCGCAGGGCAAACTGCGTCACCGCATGACGCGACCACACGTACACCCCGAACAGGGCAAACAGCAGGCCCAATTCCAGCGGGTTGACCAGCGGTACGTACGGCAGCGGTTCGGCATTGCCGTCGCTGAAGCCGTTGGCCAGCCAGAACCACGCCAGCATCAGCACTGCCAACGGCGCAGCGGCATACAAACGATATTCGCGCGGGAACGCGGCCACCGGCCAAGGCCAGTTGCGTGGAGCCGCCGCCAGCAACAGATACAGGCTCGGCAGGACCGCCCAGCCGAGCCAGCGCCAGGCGTTGTATTGCTCGGACAACAGCAGCAAGCCGTAGCGCAATTCCAGCGCCAGTACGCCGATCAGCAGCCAGCAACCCAGCACATGCGCCGTGCTCAAGGCCCGTGCCGGCAACATCGGCGCCAGACGCCGCAAGCTGAAGAAGTGCACGACGAACACCAGCACCCACGCCAGCCAGCCGACATTCGCCGCCGGGTGATAACGCGAATGCCACGCCGCCAGCAGCACCAGCCCCGCCGCCGGGATCAGCAAGGTGCAGAGCAGGCCCAGCGCCGGCCATTTCAGGCGCAGCGCCAACAGCGTCCACAACGCCACGCTTAGCGCGGCGACCAGCAGCAACAGCGGCGCCTGCACATTCAACGGTGCAAAACGCAGCACCTCACTGACCCACGCCAACGCCCACCAACCGGCGCCCCACACCAGCAGCACTTCGGACAGGCGCTGCAAGCTCAGCGCATCGAACGCCGAGGCATGATTGCCCAGTTGCAAACGCCAGGCACCGACCAGCGCGGCCAGCCCCAATACCAGTGGCGTCCAGAAGCTGCCATGGGCCAGCGGCCGCAATCCTTCGCTGGCCAGCGGCCCGAGCAACTCGGGGCCGGCCAACAAGAACGCCGCGCCGCCGATCAACTGCAATAACAGGCCGAAGACAAAACTCACGCGCTGCTTGAGGTACAGGCTCAACCAGATGATCAGCAAGCCGCTGGCCGCCCACACCGCACTCGCGGTTTGCCACGGCAGCACGAACAGCACCGCCAGGTTGATCAGCACCAACCCCGCCAGCAACACCACCGACAAGCCGCGCAGCAGCCGCACATCACCGCGCACCATCTCGTCCCGTGCCGCCAGCAACATCCCGGCGATCAACGCCAGACCGATCAGCGATGCGCTGAGCAACCCGCTCCACCCGGCGCTGAACACCGCCGCCGAATCCTCGCCCGCGCCTTGCAGACGCAAAAGGAACAGCGCACCGCCGAGCAACTGCACGGCGAACGCGGTGAACAGGAACGTACGCGATTGCAGGCGCAGGCCGACAAACAAGGTCACCAATCCGGCCAAAGCCCAACTGATCGCTGTCGCCTGAACAAAGAAAAACAACGGCGCCAGCAAATACAGGAAGGTCAGGCCCAGCGCCGCCAGCACCGGCAAACCCTGGCGCTCCCACAGCGAAGCCTGCTCCGCCGAGGCTTTGCGCAATTGATAGAAACTGAACAGCAGCGCGAGGCCAAGCATCAACGCCCCCAACGGTGCGCCGTCGAGCAGACTGCTTTCGCCGACCCGCAACTGACTGAGGAACGCCAGCGCCGAACCCAGTTGCAGCAACAGGGCAAACGCTCGGGCGAACGGCCGCTGCTGACGCAGACCGAGCCAGAAAATCCCCGCGCCCTCCACTGCCCACGCTGCTGAGGTCCAGCGTGCATCGAGGCCTAGCGGGATCGCCAGACTGGCGAAAATCACCCCCAGCGCCAGACAGGTTTCACCCAATAACAAGGCGCGACCACCCATCAGTAACCGGGCCAGGCCCATGTAGATCACGCCCAGTGCGAGAGCACTGAACGCAGCGGCGAACTCCAGGTGCTGCACCAGCGCAAACTGCAAACCGAAGCCCACGAGCGGCGGCCCGAACAGCATTGTGCCGTCGACGTAGTCGCCCTTGCGCGCCGACCAGTGCAACAGTGCTTCGCGATCGCCGTCTGCCGGTGCATCGGGCATGTCGAGCAACTTGCGCCGGGCAAACAACAGGCCGATGGCCAGGTACATCAGGAAGAACAGAATCAGGAACGGTTCGGTGCTCCACAGCAACTCGGGCGCATACCATCGCAGCCCCCAGGCGAAACCGATGCCGAACGTGCCAACGAATCCGATCAGGTTGAGCAGGCGCCAGGCCTTGAACCAGGCGATGGCGAGAATGCCGGCATTGAGCAACGCGAAATAGCTGAACAGCGCGACGTGGTTGCCGGCACCGGTCGAGGTCAGGATCGGTGCGGCGAAACCGCCCAATGCTGCAGCCGCTGCCAGCCCCAGCGCATCCTGAGTGATGGCGAGAATCGCCGAGAACACCGTGACCGCCACCAGCAACCCCAGCGCGGCGGACGGATCGAGCAGCGGATGCAGACGCATCGCCGCAAACACCGTCAGGTACAGCACCGCGATCCCGGTGCCCTGCAGAATCAGCGCATAGCTGTTGTTGCGCCGACGCAACCACCAGCCCAGCGCCAGCAGGGCCAACGCCGCCGCCGCGACGCCGGCATAACGCAATTCGATCGGCACCACCATGCCTTCAGTGGCATAGCGCAGCAGGAACGCCAGACCGAAAAACAGCAGTACCACGCCGACCCGCAACACCGTGTTGCCGCCGAACAGCCAGTTGCGGGCAGCACGGATGCCGCGCTCGATCAGGTTCGGGCCACGGGGTTCGGCCGGTTGTGTGGGGGGTGATGGCTCGTCGGTCACGGCGTCCAGATGCCAGACATCGGCCGGCAGCGGCTGGTTGGTTTCGCTGGCGACGGCAGAAATCGGTTCGAGTTCGGGCGGCAGCTCCCAGACCAGATCCGGTGCGGCGGCGGGTGCCTGTTCGACGACGATGACGGGTTCGACGACGGCATCCGCGGTCGGCACCATGCCCGGCGGTGTGGTGCGCACGCCGGCACCTTCAAGCAGGAACAATCGCTGTTCGACGGCCTGCAAAGCAACCTTGGCTTGTTCCAGTTGACGCTGCTGTTCGGTGGCCTGCGAGCCAAGCCGGGCAAGGCGCAGCGTTTGCCCGATCGCCAGCCCGAGCAGCGCCCCCAATAGCGCGGCACTGAACGACTCATCGAGCAGCCAGCCGAGCAGCAGCCCGATCAACATGAACATCCATTGCATGGTCGATATCCCTAAGCGCAAAGGCCAATCCGGGAAGATTAGCGCAGCCTGATCCAAAAAGATCGCAGCCTTCGGCAGCTCCTACAGGGTTATGTGAACACCTGTGTAGGAGCTGCCGAAGGCTGCGATCTTTTCCGGCGCGCCGATTATATCGAGCCCAGCGAAAAGTTACTCCAGTGCCTTCCAGATATCCGTGGCGTACTCACGAATGGTCCGGTCGGAGGAGAACCAGCCCATCCGCGCCGTGTTGAGCACTGCCGAACGCCACCAGTTGTTGGCGTCGTGCCAGTGCGCATCGACGCGTTTCTGTGCTTCCCAGTAGGAATCGAAGTCGGCGCAGACCAGGAAGCGGTCGTAGTCCACCAGCGAATCAATCAGCCCGGTATAGCGCGACGTGTCATCCGGCGAGAACACGCCACTGCGGATCGCTTGCAGCACGTCGCTCAAACGATGCGACGCGGCGATGTCCGGCGCGGCGCTGAACTCGTGGTTCTGTTTGCGCGCTTCAACCTGCTGCGCACTGAGGCCGAAGATGAACATGTGCTCGGCGCCGATGCGCTCGCACATTTCCACGTTGGCACCGTCGAGGGTGCCGATGGTCAGTGCGCCGTTGAGACCGAACTTCATGTTACTGGTGCCCGACGCTTCGAAGCCGGCCGTGGAAATCTGCTCGGACAAGTCCGCCGCCGGAATGATGCTCTCGGCGAGGCTGACGTTGTAGTTGGGCAGAAACACCACCTTCAGCAAACCACGCACGGTCGGGTCGTTGTTCACTACACGGGCGATGTCGTTGGTCAGCTTGATGATCAGTTTGGCCTGGTGATAACTCGCCGCTGCTTTACCGGCGAAGATTTTCACCCGAGGTACCCAGTCGACTTCCGGCTCGGCACGAATCGCCTGATACAGCGCCACCGTGTGCATCAGGTTGAGCAACTGGCGCTTGTATTCGTGGATCCGTTTGACCTGCACGTCGAACATCGCCGCCGGATTGACCGCGATCCCCAGCCGCTCGTGAATCAGATAGGCCAGGGCCTTTTTGCTGTGCAGGCGCTGTTCGGCGAAGGCTTTGCGGAAGGCGGGTTGCTCGGCGAACGGTTCCAGATCGAGCAAGCGCTCTTCCGGGTTATCCAGCACCTGCGGGCCGAGGGAGTCGACCAGCATCGAGGTCAGTTCGGAGTTGGCCTGGAACAACCAGCGGCGGAAAGTGATGCCGTTGGTTTTGTTGTTGATCCGCTCCGGGTAGAGCTTGTGCAGTTCGGCGAACACGGTCTTGCGCATCAATTGCGTGTGCAGCCCGGAAACGCCGTTGACGCTGTGCGAACCGAGGAACGCGAGGTTGCCCATGCGCACCCGACGACCGTTGTCTTCTTCGATCAGCGACACCGCGCGCAGCACGTCGAAATCATGAATGCCCTTGGCGCGCAGCGAGTCGATGTGCTGCGCGTTGATCAGGTAAATGATCTGCATGTGCCGCGGCAGCATGCGCTCCATCAGGCCGACCGGCCAGGTCTCCAGTGCCTCGGGTAACAGCGTGTGGTTGGTGTACGACAGCGTGTCGACGGTGACTTGCCACGCCGCATCCCAGGCCACGTCGTAGACGTCGACCAGTTGCCGCATCAATTCAGCAACGGCAATCGAGGGGTGGGTGTCGTTGAGCTGGATCGCCGCGTGATCGCCCAGGGTCAGCACCGAGGTGTGCATGTTGCGATGGCGACGCAGCAAATCCTGCAGCGAAGCCGCGACGAAGAAATATTCCTGACGCAGGCGCAGTTCCTGCCCCGCTTCGGTGCTGTCCGCCGGGTAAAGCACCCGGGAAATACTTTCGGCGCGGGCTACCTCAGCCACCGCGCCCAAGTGGTCACCGGCGTTGAAGCGCTCAAGGTGCAAGTCTTCCATGGCGCGGGCACGCCACAGGCGCAAGGTGTTGACGCTCGCCCCACGCCAGCCGACCACCGGCGTGTCGTAGGCAATCGCCCGTACGGTTTCTGCCGGCGACCAGACCTGTTTGGTCTTGCCACTGGCATCGGTGACGGTTTCGACGCTGCCGCCGAAGCCGATGGTGTACACCACTTCCGGACGCTCGAATTCCCACGGGTTGCCGAAATCCAGCCAGTGTTCGGTCTGCTCCTGCTGCCAGCCATCGACGATGGCTTGGCGGAACAACCCGTGCTCATAACGAATGCCGTACCCGTGCCCGGCAATGCCGAGGGTCGACATGCTTTCCATGAAGCACGCCGCCAGACGCCCGAGACCACCGTTGCCGAGCGCCGCATCGGGTTCCAGCAGACGAATGCGTTCCAGATCGACACCCAGTTCAGTCAGCGCTTCACGCGCGACGTCGAGCAGGCCGAGATTGCTCAGGCTGTCGTAGAGCAAACGACCGATGAGAAATTCCAGCGAGAGGTAATACACTCGCTTCTGGCCTTTGCGGTAGATCTGCCGGGTGTGGTCCATCCAGTGTTCGACCATGTGGTCGCGTGCCGCCAGAGCAATGGCTTCGAACCAGTCATGGTCAAAGGCGTGATCCGGGTCTTTGCCCACCGCATAGGTGAGCTTGGTCAGGACGGCATCGCGGAATGCGGCCACCTCTGCTTCGCGAACTAGTGGTTCTTGAGTCATCGATAGGACCTCGAGCGAGCGGGGAATTGTCTGAGCCTAGACGGTCTGACCGACGGTAGAGGCGCAGGTTCGGCAGTTTTTCCGAAGACGGTGAGATAGCCCGGCATTACCTTGGCGAGTGGGCTAATGAATGCAGGGGCCGTGCCGGACTGAATGGCATTTACACGGCGTTTGCAAAAATCTGGCGAAAGGTTGTTCAAAAATCCACCAGTCCCGGTATGATCGCGCGCCCTGATGCACACACGCCTGGTAACCCCCGATGATGAAGCCCAACCTGATTGCCGCCGCCGAGATCGACCGCCTCGATACGTGGGCCAAATATTCGGCCCCGATGTGCGGCTCTTGTGTCTCCAGCTGCTGCACCCTGCCGGTCGAGGTCAAGATCAAGGACCTGGTACGCATCGGCGTGGTCGACGAGTTCGAGCTGGGCGATCCGCCGAAGAACATCGCCAAGCGCCTGCAAAAGGAAGGGCTGGTCGAGCGCTTCAACCAGAAATCGGGGATCTTCACCCTGCAGCGCATGAGCAACAACGATTGCTACTACCTGGATCGTAAGAGCCGCCTGTGCACCATTTATGACAAGCGCCCGGACACCTGCCGCAACCACCCGAAAATCGGCCCGCGGCCAGGGTATTGCGCGTACAAGCCGAAAGAAGTCGAGCGGGTGCAGAATTCGCGGTCGATCGAGAAGTTCTGACCCTTCCTGATATTTTCGGCGCCTGTCCGGCCGCCATCGCTGGCAAGCCAGCTCCCACATTGATTGTTGTCGTACACAAGATTCATGTGCGACGCAAAACCCTGTGGGAGCTGGCTTGCCAGCGATGAGGCCAGCACAAACCCCGCACAAATCCCGGACAAACAAAAACGCCCCCGGTCTCGCGACCGGGGGCGTTTTTTCAAGCTCGGGCTGAATTACGCCTTGGCTTTCTTGGCAGCGCGGGTACGCTCGCTTTCGTCCAGGATCTTCTTGCGAAGACGGATGGACTTAGGAGTGACTTCGCACAGCTCGTCTTCCTGGATGTATTCCAGAGCCTGTTCCAGAGTGAAGCGAACAGGTGGTACCAGAGCGATGGTTTCGTCTTTACCCGAAGCGCGCATGTTGTCGAGCTTCTTGCCTTTGGTAGGGTTCACACCCAGGTCGTTGTCGCGGCTGTTCTGACCAACGATCTGACCGTTGTAGATCTCTTGGCCGTGTTCTACGAACAGCTTGCCACGAGCCTGCAGGGTTTCCAGCGAGTAGGTCAGTGCCTTGCCGGTTTCAACCGAAACCAGAACGCCGTTCTGACGGCCGGACATGTGGCCCGACTTCACTGGCGCGTAACGGTCGAAGATCGAGGTCAGGATGCCAGCGCCGTTGGTCAGGGTCAGGAACTGGTTACGGAAACCGATCAGACCGCGAGCAGGGATGTTGTATTCCAGACGAACACGGCCCTTGCCATCCGGCACCATGTTGCTCAGGTCGCCTTTACGCAGACCCATCTCTTCCATGACCTTGCCCTGCGATTCTTCAGGGATGTCGATGGTGACGTTTTCGAACGGTTCCTGCTTCACGCCGTCAACTTCACGGATGATCACTTCAGGACGGCCCAGGGCCAGCTCGAAGCCTTCGCGACGCATGGTTTCGATCAGTACCGAGAGGTGCAGCTCACCACGGCCGGAAACCTTGAACTTGTCAGCCGAGTCGCCTTCTTCAACGCGCAGTGCAACGTTGTACAGCAGCTCTTTGTCCAGACGATCCTTGATGTTACGGGAGGTCACGAACTTGCCTTCTTTACCGCAGAATGGCGAGTCGTTTACCTGGAAGGTCATGGAAACGGTTGGCTCGTCAACGGTCAGCGGCTTCATCGCCTCGACGGTGTTGATGTCGCACAGGGTGTCGGAGATGAACAGCTCGTCGAAGCCGCTGATGCAGACGATGTCGCCGGCTGCTGCTTCTTCAACGTCAATGCGGTGCAGGCCGTGGTGACCCATCAGCTTCAGGATACGACCGTTGCGGCGCTTGCCGTCGGCGCTGATCGCGACAACCGGGGTGTTCGGCTTGACGCGACCACGAGCGATACGGCCAACACCGATAACACCCAGGAAGCTGTTGTAGTCCAGAGCGGAGATCTGCATCTGGAACGGACCGTCACGGTCAACGGCCGGAGGCGGAACGTGGTCGACCACTGCCTGGTACAGCGCAGTCATGTCTTCGCCCATGGCGGTGTGGTCCAGACCGGCGATGCCGTTCAGGGCCGAAGCGTAAACAACCTGGAAGTCCAGTTGTTCTTCGGTCGCACCGAGGTTGTCGAACAGGTCGAAGATCTGATCCAGAACCCAGTCCGGACGCGCGCCTGGACGGTCAACCTTGTTGATGACCACGATTGGACGCAGGCCGGCTTCGAACGCCTTCTTGGTCACGAAACGGGTTTGCGGCATAGGGCCGTCTTGAGCGTCAACCAGCAGCAGAACGGAGTCAACCATCGACATTACGCGTTCTACTTCGCCGCCGAAGTCGGCGTGGCCCGGGGTGTCCACGATGTTGATGTGGTAGCCGTTCCAGTTGATGGCGGTGTTTTTCGCCAGGATGGTAATACCGCGCTCTTTTTCCTGGTCGTTGGAGTCCATCACGCGCTCGTCGTTGAGCTCGTTGCGCTCCAGGGTGCCGGATTGACGCAGGAGTTTGTCTACCAGGGTGGTCTTACCATGGTCAACGTGGGCAATGATGGCGATGTTACGTAGATTTTCGATCACTTGTGTATCTCGATCAGAGGATTCGGTTTGCTGACAAGTCTTGGCAGCGATTAACAGTAGTGTCCGGCATGGCCGTTACAGCTTGACGGCGGTGTCGGGGGGCCGGTGACGCAGGCCACAGGCAAACAGCCCCGGGCACTTAGCTCGGTCGATAAACGCGCACATTGGCATGCCCCTCACTGAGCAAATGGTGAGCATGCAGGCGACTCATCACGCCTTTGTCGCAATACAGCAGGTACTGGCGAGTCGGATCCAGCTCCTTGAAACGAGCGTTCACTGCATAGAACGGCATCGTCTGTACTTCTATGCCGGCGAGTTCCAGCGGGTCATCCTCGGCCGCATCCGGGTGACGGATGTCGATGACGATCTGACCGGCCAGCGCTTCGCCGACTTCTTCGATCTGCAAGTCCTGGCCCAATTCGTCGATCACTCGATCGATCGGCACCAGTTTGGCGTTTTCGAGCGCACGCTCGAGAACCGCCATGTCGAATTCTTTCTCTTCGTGCTCAACACGGTGGCGCTTGGCGGCGGTCTTCGGATTGACCGAGATGACCCCGCAGTACTCCGGCATGTGCCGGGCGAAATCGGCGGTGCCGATCTCGTTGGCCGTGTCGATGATGTCCTGCTTGTGCGCAACGATCAGTGGGCGCAGGACCAGTTTGTCGGTCACGCAGTCGATCACCGACAGGTTCGGCAGCGTCTGGCTCGATACCTGGGAAATCGCTTCGCCGGTGACCAGCGCGTCGATGTGCAGCCGGTCAGCGATGGCCGACGATGCGCGCAACATCATACGCTTCAATACGACGCCCATATGACTGTTATCGACTTTGCCGAGAATTTCGCCCAACACTTCTTCGAACGGAACACTGACAAATAGCACGCGTTGCGAGCTGCCGTACTTCTTCCAGATGAAATGCGCGACTTCCATCACGCCCAATTCGTGGGCACGCCCGCCGAGATTGAAGAAGCAGAAATGCGCCATCAGGCCGCGGCGCATGATCTGGTACGCAGCAACCGTCGAGTCAAAGCCGCCGGACATCAATATCAGCGTCTGCTCCAGGGCGCCGAGCGGGTAACCGCCGATGCCGTTGTGCTGGCTGTGGATGACAAACAACCGTTGGTCGCGAACTTCGATGCGAACTTCGATTTCCGGGTCTTTGAGGTCGATTCCGGCCGCACCGCACTCACGACGCAGCTTGCTGCCGACGTATTTTTCGACGTCCATCGAGCTGAACGGATGCTTGCCTGCACGTTTGCAGCGCACCGAGAAAATCTTCCCGGCCAGCACATCGCCGTAGTGTTGTTTGCACTTCTCGGTGATGTCGTCGAAGTCGCCCAGCGGGTATTCGTCGATCTGCAGAAAGTGCGCGACACCGGGAGTACAAGTGAGGCGCTCGCCCATCTCTTTCAAGGCTTTGGGGTCAGTAACGCGGGTTTCCAGCTCGAGATTGTCCCACACACCGTTCACCACCACGGCCGGGTCCAGATCGCGGAGCACGGCGCGGATGTTCTTGGCCAGCTGGCGGATGAAACGCATCCGGACAGGGCGGCTTTTGATGGTGATCTCGGGGAAGACTTTTACGATTAGTTTCATGAAAACAGCGCGCGCAGGGCCAGCCGAAAAAGGGGGGCGCGGATTATAGCGGAAATTGCTCAAGGTTTAACCAGTTAATATGCAGAAGGTTTCACTTGCACCAAAACGGGTCATTTCTGATTTGAAGCGCTACATTAAGGGGCGATAATTTCGCCTTTATGGCGCTTTCTTGCTTTGAAAGCGTGAAATTGGGGCAAAAAACCCATGCTGGGGCACTGGCATGCAATTTGCTCCCTTGTGAGGCAGGTTGCCTTGGCAGAGTATCTGCGCCGGCATCACCCAAATTAAGGGCATCCACTACCAAGCCCTAAGCCACCCGGAGGACACTATGTCGAAGTCGGTTCAACTCATCAAAGATCATGACGTCAAGTGGATTGATCTGCGCTTCACGGACACCAAAGGCACTCAGCACCACGTGACCATGCCGGCTCGCGATGCGCTGGAAGACGACTTCTTCGAAGTCGGCAAGATGTTCGACGGTTCCTCCATCGCTGGCTGGAAAGGCATCGAAGCCTCCGACATGATCCTGCTGCCGGACGACGATACTGCCGTTCTCGACCCGTTCACCGAAGACGCGACCCTGATCCTGGTTTGCGATATCATCGAACCTTCGACCATGCAAGGTTACGATCGCGACCCGCGCGCCATCGCACACCGCGCCGAGGAATACCTGAAGACCACCGGTATCGGTGACACCGTCTTCGCCGGTCCAGAACCAGAATTCTTCATCTTCGACGAAGTGAAGTTCAAGTCCGACATCTCCGGCTCGATGTTCAAAATCTACTCCGAGCAAGGTTCGTGGATGTCCGACCAGGACATCGAAGGCGGCAACAAAGGCCACCGTCCTGGTATCAAAGGCGGCTACTTCCCGGTTCCGCCGTTCGACCACGACCACGAAATCCGTACTGCCATGTGCAACGCACTGGAAGAGATGGGCCAGACCGTTGAAGTTCACCACCACGAAGTGGCGACTGCCGGTCAGAACGAAATCGGTGTCAAGTTCAACACCCTGGTGAAAAAAGCTGACGAAGTTCAGACCCTGAAATACGTTGTCCACAACGTTGCCGACGCTTACGGCCGCACTGCGACCTTCATGCCGAAGCCACTGTACGGCGACAACGGCTCGGGCATGCACGTACACATGTCCATCGCCAAAGACGGCAAGAACACCTTCGCTGGCGAAGGCTATGCCGGCCTGTCCGAAACCGCCCTGTACTTCATCGGCGGCATCATCAAGCACGGTAAGGCCCTGAACGGCTTCACCAACCCGGCCACCAACTCCTACAAGCGTCTGGTGCCAGGTTTCGAAGCGCCGGTGATGCTGGCCTACTCGGCTCGCAACCGTTCCGCCTCGATCCGTATTCCTTACGTCAACAGCCCACGCGGCCGTCGTATCGAAGCTCGCTTCCCGGATCCGGCTGCCAACCCGTACCTGGCTTTCGCAGCACTGCTGATGGCCGGTCTGGACGGTATCCAGAACAAGATCCACCCAGGCGATGCCGCTGACAAAAACCTGTACGACCTGCCGCCTGAAGAGGCGAAAGAGATCCCACAAGTTTGCGGCAGCCTGAAAGAAGCCCTGGAAGAGCTGGACAAGGGCCGTGCGTTCCTGACCAAGGGCGGCGTATTCTCCGACGACTTCATCGACGCTTACATCGCGCTGAAATCCGAAGAAGAAATCAAGGTCCGCACCTTCGTACACCCACTGGAATATGAGCTGTACTACAGCTGCTGATCCGGTAGCGCTGCGCTACGCGGCGTGACAAAAGAGGCCTCCTTCGGGAGGCCTTTTTATTGCCCACGATTTATGAAGCTACACAAATCCCCGGTGGGAGCGAGCCTGCTCGCGAAGGCGGCGTATCAGTCGCCATCCCCGTCAATGACCCACCGTATTCGCGAGCAGGCTCGCTCCCACAGGGGATTTTGGCGTCTGAATGATCTCCGGATATGTCCCGGGCTGGGCCAACCGCCGCACCCTGGCCTATGCTGCAACCCATCGCTTTCTTTCCCGGTCGATTTCATGGGTCGCACCTTTCTCTACATTCTGCTGCTGATCGCCCTGCCCGCCGCCGCGCAGATCTACAAGTACACCGACGCCAACGGCAACACGGTTTACAGCGATCACTCGCCGGACGGTGTTCAGGCGCAGCCGGTCGAGTTGCCGCCACTCAACCGCGTCGAGCCACAGGCACCGAGCGCGCCAGCGCCTTCAAGCACCGACACACGCCCCGCGGCACGCAGTGCCTACGAGGTGCTGGAACTGACCGGCCTGCCCAGCGAAGAAGCGCTGCGCGCCAATAACGGCACCTTCACCGTCAGTGTATTGATCAAGCCGCGTTTGCAGGCGCCGCACCAATTGAGGCTAGTGCTGGACGACGCGCCTTACGGCCAGCCGAGCAACGTGCCGATCCTGCAACTGGTGAATGTTGATCGTGGCGAGCATCGTCTCGCGGTGCAGGTGATCGACGGCGAAGCGATCATCCAGCAGAGCCCAACGGTCGTGTTCACCGTGCAGCGGGTGCACAAGCCATGAGGATTTTCTGGCTGATCCTGTGCCTGTTGGCCCTGCCCGTTTCGGCGGAGGTCTTCACCTACGTCGATGCGCAGGGTAATCGCGTCTACACCGATCAGCCGCGCGGCAACGCCAAGCGCGTACCTATCGCGACCAGCAATCGCATGTCGGCCAACCCCACGGCTGCAGCACCGATCAGCACCGCGAAAAAGGTCGCGGAACAACCGCTGTTCCACTACGACATGCTGCGCATCCTGATCCCCGAGCCGGACGCGACCCTTCGCAGCAGTGCGGGCGAGATGATCGTCAGTGTCACCAGCGAGCCCGGTTTGCAGCAGGGCCATCGCTACCGCTTGCTGCTCGACGGCCAGGCCACTGGCGAGCCGAGCCTCAGTCCGGTGTTTCCGTTGAGCAACATCGACCGGGGCAGCCACAACCTGTCGGTGGAAATCCTTGATCAATTGGGTCGCACCGTCGAACGCACCGCCAACCAGCCGTTCCACATGCTGCGCATCTCGCTGGCACAGAAACGCCAAGTCAAACCCTGCGTCAGCGAGGACTACGGCGTGCGCCCGGAATGCCCATTGAAAGACAAACCCGCCGAAGAAAAAAATCCCTTCCTGCGCTTCTTCTAACGCTGTTCAGCTTTGCGCACTATATTGGTGCATAAGACTGCACCGTACTCACATTGCAACCCATTTTGGTTCGAAACTTCCCGCTGGCGTGTGTGGAGCGCCACGCAAGCGAGCGTCAAACGCCTGTTTCAGGGGACAAACGCTTCTTTTCGGAGCCTTGGTTTGGTTTTTGCATTTTCCGTTTAACGACGCCTGCTTCTTGCGCACGCTCCGCCCCCAAAAGAGGCTCCGATGACTATTAGCGACGCAATCCACCGTTTGCTGCTCGACAACCTGACCACCGCTACCATCCTGCTCGACGCGGAATTGCGCCTTGAGTACATGAACCCGGCGGCCGAGATGCTGCTGGCCATCAGCGGCCAGCGCAGCCATGGGCAGTTCATCAGCGAGTTGTTCACCGAGTCCACCGAAGCGCTCAACTCGCTGCGTCAGGCGGTCGAACAGGCACACCCGTTCACCAAGCGCGAAGCGATGCTCACCGCCCTCACCGGCCAGACCCTGACCGTGGACTACGCGGTGACGCCGATCCTCAGCAACGGCGCAACCATGCTCCTGCTGGAAGTGCACCCGCGTGACCGCCTGCTGCGGATCACCAAGGAAGAGGCGCAGTTGTCCAAACAGGAAACCAGCAAAATGCTGGTGCGCGGCCTGGCCCATGAGATCAAGAATCCGCTCGGCGGCATCCGTGGCGCCGCGCAATTGCTGGCCCGCGAACTGCCGGAAGACAGTCTGCGCGACTACACCAACGTGATCATTGAAGAGGCCGACCGCCTGCGTAATCTGGTCGACCGCATGCTCGGCTCGAACAAGCTGCCATCGCTGGCGCTGTGCAACGTCCACGAAGTGCTGGAGCGCGTCTGCCAACTGGTCGAAGCGGAAAGCCAGGGCTGCATCACCTTGGTGCGCGACTACGACCCGAGCATTCCCGACGTATTGATCGACCGCGAACAAATGATTCAGGCCGTACTGAACATCGTGCGCAACGCGATGCAGGCGATCAGCAGCCAGAACGAGCTGCGTCTGGGGCGCATCAGCCTGCGCACCCGGACCATGCGCCAGTTCACCATCGGCCATGTCCGCCATCGCCTGGTGACCAAGATCGAGATCATCGACAACGGCCCGGGGATCCCGGCGGAACTCCAGGAAACCATCTTCTTTCCCATGGTCAGCGGCCGCCCGGACGGTACCGGGCTGGGCCTGGCCATCACCCAGAACATCATCAGCCAGCACCAGGGCCTGATCGAGTGTGACAGCCACCCCGGCCACACCACGTTCTCGATCTTTTTGCCACTGGAACAAGGAGCCACATCGACATGAGCCGTAGTGAAACCGTGTGGATCGTCGATGACGACCGTTCTATCCGTTGGGTTCTGGAAAAAGCCTTGCAGCAGGAAGGCATGACCACGCAGAGCTTCGACAGCGCCGATGGCGTGATGAGTCGTCTGGCCCGTCAGCAGCCTGATGTGATCATTTCCGACATCCGCATGCCGGGCGCCAGTGGCCTCGATCTGCTGGCGCGCATCCGCGAACAGCACCCACGGTTGCCGGTCATCATCATGACCGCTCACTCCGATCTGGACAGCGCCGTCGCCTCCTATCAGGGCGGCGCGTTCGAGTACCTGCCCAAGCCGTTCGACGTTGACGAGGCGGTATCGCTGGTCAAGCGCGCCAATCAGCATGCGCAGGAACAGCAAGGCCTGGAAGTGGTACCCGCGCTGACCCGCACCCCGGAAATCATCGGTGAAGCACCGGCGATGCAGGAGGTGTTTCGCGCCATCGGCCGCTTGAGCCACTCCAACATCACCGTGTTGATCAACGGCGAATCCGGTACCGGTAAAGAACTGGTGGCCCACGCCCTGCACCGCCACAGCCCGCGCGCGGCCTCGCCGTTCATCGCGCTGAACATGGCGGCGATCCCCAAGGACCTGATGGAATCCGAGCTGTTCGGCCACGAGAAAGGCGCGTTTACCGGCGCGGCCAACCTGCGCCGTGGACGTTTCGAACAGGCGGACGGCGGCACGCTGTTCCTCGACGAAATCGGCGACATGCCAGCCGATACCCAGACCCGTTTGCTGCGGGTGCTGGCCGACGGCGAGTTCTATCGCGTTGGCGGGCATGTGCCGGTCAAGGTCGATGTGCGGATCATTGCCGCGACCCACCAGAACCTGGAAACCCTGGTGCACGCCGGCAAATTCCGTGAGGACTTGTTCCACCGCCTCAACGTGATCCGCATCCACATTCCGCGCCTGTCGGACCGTCGCGAAGACATCCCGACCCTGGCCAAACACTTCCTCAGCCGCGCCGCGCAAGAACTGGCGGTGGAACCGAAGCTGCTGAAAAGCGAGACCGAGGAATACCTGAAGAACCTGCCATGGCCGGGCAACGTGCGGCAGCTGGAGAACACCTGCCGCTGGATCACCGTGATGGCCTCCGGTCGCGAAGTGCACATCAGTGACCTGCCACCGGAACTGCTGAGCCTGCCGCAGGATTCGGCACCGGTGACCAACTGGGAGCAGGCGCTGCGTCAGTGGGCCGATCAAGCCTTGGCCCGCGGCCAGTCGAGCCTGCTCGACAGCGCCGTGCCGGCGTTCGAGCGGATCATGATCGAGACCGCGCTGAAGCACACGGCCGGACGCCGGCGTGATGCGGCGGTATTGCTCGGCTGGGGGCGTAATACCCTGACCCGCAAGATCAAGGAATTGGGGATGAAAGTGGACGGTGGGGATGATGATGAGGGGGATGAGGGTTAAGCCCCTCCTCTAATCGTCCGCGAAAAGATCGCAGCCTTCGGCAACTCCTGCAGAGAACGCATATCCCTGTAGGAGCTGCCGAAGGCTGCGATCTTTTTTTGTGTGCACCGCCACAAGGCACGGCGAACCGCAATTGGGCATAAGTTACTGATCAAAAAAACACCAAGCAGGTTCAAAGCTCCAGCCACACAGAAGCATCAAAGCCACGATTTACGGGGCTTTCGCGCATCTGAAGCTTTTTTCTGTTTCGAAATACTAAAACTGGCACGCCGCCTGCAATATCCCTCACAGGTGATTCGATTCACCACCCGTTTCGGGGGCCTTGGTACAGGCAGGCCGGGGATTCCCCTCTTTACACCGGGTTCAAACCGCAACGCGGCGAACCCACCCTTTTGGGATCCTTGGTACAGGCAGGCCGGGGGTTCCCTCTTTACACCGGACCGACGCTCTCAGCGAAGTCCACGCCGTTTTGGGAACCCTGGTACAGGCAGGCCGGGGATTCCCGCTTTTATTGCTCCCGGAGATGGATCTCCAGCCGCCAGCGGTCACCGACCTTGCTCCCGGCCCATTCCCCTTGCAGCGGCCGCGCCGCCAGCACTGTCAACAACAGCCCACCGTCACTCACTCGCGTACGCCAGTTCACATCCTTGCCATTGAGCTTGAGCTGGCCCTTCTGCGCGCGGCCTTCAGCCTGAAACAACAAAGCCACAGTACCGTCGATGATCTCGCCGTGCAGCTTCGGCTCATTGTTGAACCACACCACCAAGCCGTCAGCGGTCACGTCGACCTGCTGCAGCACGCTCGGGTCCGGCGTGGTCAGGCGACCGATCATCAAGCCGACCATCAAGCCGAAAATCGCCAACGAACCGATCACCCGCGGGAATAGTTTCGAACGCGGGTCGGCTGGCGGCGTAGAATGCGCGTCATCTTTACCTTCGGAGCCGTGCATGTTTCACGTCATCCTTTTTCAACCAGAAATTCCGCCGAACACCGGCAACGTTATCAGGCTGTGCGCCAACAGTGGCTGCCACCTGCATTTGATCGAACCGCTGGGTTTCGAGATGGACGACAAGCGCTTGCGCCGGGCCGGTCTCGACTACCACGAATATGCCACGTTGCAGCGCCACGCCGACCTCGCCAGTTGCTTGGAGAGCCTCGGCCACCCACGGTTGTTCGCGTTCACCACCAAGGGCTCGCGGCCGTTTCACGATGCCGCGTTCGTCCCGGGCGATGCGTTCATCTTCGGCCCGGAAAGCCGTGGCCTGCCGCCGGAAGTGCTGGACGCCCTGCCCGCCGAACAGCGCCTGCGCCTGCCGATGCGTGAAGGCTGCCGCAGCCTGAACCTGTCCAACACTGTGGCGGTGGCCGTGTACGAAGCGTGGCGGCAGAACGACTTTAAATAACCACCCGCCCGCAAAAACATCACCCCTGTAGGAGCTGCCGAAGGCTGCGATCTTTTGATCCTGTTTTTGAAGATCAAGATCAAAAGATCGCAGCCTGCGGCAGCTCCTACATGAAGTCATGAAGTCTGTATTCCAACCCAAGAAAAAAGCGCCCGTTACGGCGCTTTTTTCGTTGTCGCTCAAACCGCTTATTGTACGGTCGGCGTCTCGCCCGCAGCCTGCATGCGCTGCAGCTCTTGCGCGTACAGGGCGTCGAAGTTCACTGGCGCCAGCATCAGGGCCGGGAACGAACCGCGGGTCACCAGGCTGTCCAGGGTTTCGCGAGCATACGGGAACAGGATGTTCGGGCAGAACGCACCCAGGGTGTGGCTCATCGAAGCCGCGTCCAGGTTCTTGATCAGGAAGATACCGGCCTGCTGCACTTCAGCGATGAAGGCCACTTCGTCGCCGTTTTTCACGGTCACGGACAGGGTCAGCACGACTTCGTAGAAATCGCCTTCCAGTTCTTTCTGACGGGTATTCAGGTCCAGACCGACGGTAGGGTCCCACTGCTGGCGGAAGATCGCCGGGCTTTTCGGGGCTTCGAAGGACAGATCGCGTACGTAGATGCGCTGCAAGGAGAATTGCGGTGCGGTTTCTTCTTCGCTGGCTGCAGTGTTCTGTTGGTCAGTCATCTCAGATCCTTTCTGATCTTGGGTCTTTTAGGGATTGCTGTACGTGGGTGCAGCCGTTCAGGCCTTGAGCAGCGCGTCGAGCTTGCCGGCGCGCTCCAGGGCATACAAATCATCACAACCACCGATGTGCTTGTCGCCGATCCAGATCTGCGGCACGGACGTGCGTCCGGCCTTCTGGCTCATGGCAGCACGAATCTGCGGCTTGCCATCGACCTTGATCTCTTCGAAGGCCACACCTTTGTTCGCGAGCAATTGCTTGGCTCGCATGCAATAAGGGCAGTAATCGCTGGAGTAGACGATGACTTCGCTCATATCACTTCACCAACGGCAGGTTGTCGCCTTTCCAGCTGGAGATCCCGCCGGACAGCTTGGCGGCGGTGAAGCCGGATTTCATCAGCTCGCGAGCGTGGGTACCAGCGGTCTGGCCCAGGGCGTCCACCAGAATGATGGTCTTGGCCTTGTGCTTTTCCAGCTCACCGGCACGCGCGGCCAGCTTGTCTTGAGGAATGTTGATCGCGCCAACGATATGACCGGCGGCGTAATCTTTCGCCGGACGGATGTCCACCACCACGCCTGCGTCCTTGTTGACCAGTGCGGTCAGCTCGCCAGTGCTCAGGCTTTTACCGCCGCCCTGCATCGTGTGCGCCAGCAGCAGAGCCAGCAGTACGACGAAGATACCGACAAGAATGTAGTGGTTAGTGGCAAATTCAATCAGGTGAGCAACCATCGAAGGAGGTTCCAGGGCGTTAAAATGTCGGCCAGTATACACAGCCACTATGGTGGGCCAAACCCCGTCCGGCGGTGACGCCGCAGGAACTTCGCTTTAAACTGCCACTCCCTTTTCCATCGCCCTCTTCTTTATTAGCCACGAGTGGATTCCATGACTACCACGCCTAAACCTTTGGTCCTGATGATTCTCGACGGCTTCGGTCACAGTGACAGCCACGAATCCAATGCCGTGTATGCGGCGAAGAAGCCAGTGCTCGATCGCCTGTGGGCCACGGTGCCGAACGGCCTGATCTCGGGCAGCGGCATGGACGTTGGTCTGCCGGACGGCCAGATGGGCAACTCTGAAGTCGGCCACATGAACCTCGGCGCCGGGCGCGTGGTGTATCAGGACTTCACGCGCGTGACCAAAGCGATCCGCGACGGTGAGTTTTTCGAGAACCCGACCATCTGCGCCGCTGTGGATAAAGCCGTGGCCGCCGGCAACGCCGTGCATTTCATGGGCCTGCTGTCCGATGGCGGCGTGCACAGCCACCAGGATCACTTGATCGCCATGGCCGAGCTGGCATTCAAGCGCGGCGCCGAAAAAATCTACCTGCACGCCTTTCTTGATGGCCGCGACACGCCGCCAAAGAGCGCCGCTTCGTCGATCGAACTGCTCGATGCGACGTTCCAGGCGCTCGGCAAGGGCCGCATCGCCAGCCTCATCGGTCGCTACTACGCGATGGACCGTGACAACCGTTGGGACCGTGTATCACAGGCCTACAACTTGATCGTCGACGGTAACGCCGAATTCAACGCCGCCACTGCTCAGGAAGGCCTCGACGCTGCCTACGCCCGTGGCGAAAGCGACGAATTCGTCAAAGCCACCACCATCGGCGAGCCGGTCAAGGTTGAAGACGGCGACGCCGTGGTGTTCATGAACTTCCGCGCCGACCGCGCCCGCGAGCTGAGCCGCGTGTTCGTCGAAGACGATTTCAAGGAATTCGAGCGCGCGCGCCAGCCAAAAGTGCAGTACGTCGGCTTGACCCAATACGCCGCCAGCATCCCGGCCCCGGCCGCCTTCGCTCCGGGCAGCCTGGAAAATGTACTTGGCGACTACCTGGCAAAAAACGGCAAGACCCAGCTGCGCATCGCCGAAACCGAAAAATACGCACACGTCACTTTCTTCTTTTCCGGTGGCCGTGAAGAACCGTTCCCGGGCGAAGAGCGCATTCTGATCCCGTCGCCGAAAGTCGCCACCTACGACCTGCAGCCGGAAATGAGTGCACCGGAAGTGACTGACCGCATCGTCGACGCCATCGAACACCAGCGTTACGACGTGATCGTGGTCAACTACGCCAACGGCGACATGGTCGGCCACAGCGGCGTGTTCGAAGCAGCAGTGAAGGCCGTGGAATGCCTGGACACCTGCGTCGGGCGCATCGTCGAGGCGCTGGAAAAAGTCGGCGGCGAAGCGCTGATCACCGCTGACCACGGCAACGTCGAAAAAATGGCCGATGAAGAAACCCACCAGGCGCACACCGCGCACACCACCGAGCCTGTGCCGTTCATTTATGTCGGCAAGCGTGACCTCAAGGTCCGTGACGGCGGCGTACTGGCGGACGTGGCTCCGACCATGCTGATGCTGCTGGGCCTGGAAAAACCGGCGGAGATGACGGGTACGTCGATTCTGGTGTAAGTCGCCAGATCAAACACCGCCAAACCCTGTGGGAGCTGGCTTGCAAGCGATAGCAATCTGACAGCCAACAGCTATGTTGAATGAGCAGACGCCATCGCTGGCAAGCCAGCTCCCACAGTGGTTTATGGGGTTTTCGAAATGGAAATGGGCCTCTGCGCCGCTCCAGTTATCACACAAGCCCAATTGGGCGTTTTTTTTGCAGCCCCGGGCGGGCATACTAGGCCGTCCATTACCCTGGTGCCGCCCGCCTCTATGCTCCGCGTCCTGATCGCCCTCGCTCTGACCTGCCTGCTCCAACCGGCCTTCGCTGACGAGCGCGCGCAAACCCAACAGCAGTTGGATGCCACGCGTCAGGACATTGCCGAGCTGAAAAAGCTGCTGGGCAAGCTGCAGGAAGAAAAATCCGGTGTGCAGAAAGAGCTCAAGGGTACCGAAACCGAAATGGGCAAGCTCGAGAAGCAGGTCGATGCCCTGCAGAAAGAGCTGAAGAAGAGCGAATCCGAGCTGCAGCGACTCGATGCGGAGAAAAAAAAACTCCAGAGCGCGCGCACTGAACAGCAGCGACTGATCGCCATCCAGGCCCGCGCGGCCTATCAGAACGGCCGTCAGGAATACCTCAAGCTGCTGCTCAACCAGCAGAATCCCGAGAAATTCGCCCGCACCCTCACCTATTACGATTACCTGAGCCAGGCCCGCCTGGAGCAGTTGAAGAACTTCAACGAAACCCTGCGCCAACTGGCCAATGTCGAAAAAGACATCGCCACGCAGCAGGCGCAATTGCTGGTGCAGAAAAGCAGCCTCGACAGCCAGCGCGACGAGCTGGAAAAAGTCCGCAAGGAGCGCCAGCAAGTCCTCGCCAAGCTCAACGATGACGTGAAAGCCCGCGACCAGAAACTGGCCGCCCGCGAGCAGGATCAGGCAGACCTGTCTAAAGTCCTTAAAACCATTGAAGAAACCCTGGCCCGTCAGGCCCGTGAGGCAGAAGAAGCGCGGCAGAAAGCGCTGATCGCCCAGCAGGAAGCGGAAAAAAAGCGTTTGCGTGAGGCGCAGGCTGACACCAGCGACGCCCCACGAAAACCTGCCAGATCAACCCCCGGCGCACTGGTGTCCAGCAGCGGCGAGACCTTCGGTGGCCCTTTTGCTGCAACCCGGGGAAAACTTCCGTGGCCGGTTGATGGTCGATTGCTGGCACGCTTCGGCGAAAGCCGGGGCGACGATGCCCGCACCAAGTGGGATGGCGTGATGATCAGCGCCGCCGCCGGCAGCCAGGTGCATGCCGTACACGGCGGGCGCGTGGTGTTCGCCGACTGGTTGCGCGGTGCCGGGCTGCTGGTGATCCTCGATCACGGCAATGGTTATCTGAGTCTTTACGGTCACAACCAGACGCTGCTCAAGTCGGCCGGTGACGTGGTAAAAGCCGGTGAGTCGATCTCCACTGTGGGTAACAGTGGCGGTCAGGACACACCAGCGCTGTATTTCGCAATTCGTCAGCAGGGTCACCCGAGTGATCCGGCGCAATGGTGTCACGCGCAAGGATAAGCGCGTCGCCTAATTCAGGAGTTCGTTCGACATGCTGCATTTGTCCCGCCTTACCTCGCTGGCCCTGACGATCGCTCTGGTGATCGGCGCGCCTCTGGCGTTCGCCGCTCAACCGGCCCCGGCCGTCGCTCCGGCAGGCACTGCCGCGACCGCCAAGGCACCGTTGCCGCTGGAAGAGTTGCGCACCTTTGCCGAGGTAATGGACCGGATCAAGGCCGCCTATGTCGAGCCGGTGGACGACAAGACCCTGCTGGAAAACGCGATCAAGGGCATGCTCAGCAACCTCGATCCGCATTCCGCCTATCTCGGCCCTGAAGACTTCACCGAATTGCAGGAGAGCACCAGCGGCGAATTCGGCGGCCTGGGCATCGAAGTCGGCTCCGAAGACGGTTTCATCAAGGTCGTCTCGCCGATCGACGACACCCCGGCATCGAAGGCCGGCATTCAGGCCGGGGACTTCATCGTCAAGATCAACGGCCAGCCGACCCGCGGCCAGACCATGACCGAAGCCGTGGACAAGATGCGCGGCAAGATCGGCCAGAAAATCACCCTGACCCTGGTGCGCGATGGCGGTACGCCGTTCGACGTGACTCTGGCCCGCGCCGTGATTCAAGTGAAGAGCGTCAAGGCGCAACTGCTGGAGTCGGGCTACGGCTACATCCGCATCACTCAGTTCCAGGTCAAGACCGGCGAAGAGGTCTCCAAGGCCCTGGCCAAGTTGCGCAAGGACAACGGCAAGAAGCTCAACGGCATCATCCTCGACCTGCGCAACAACCCGGGCGGCGTGTTGCAGGCCGCCGTGGAAGTGGTCGACCACTTCATCAAGAAAGGCCTGATCGTTTACACCAAAGGCCGGATCGCCAACTCCGAACTGCGCTTCTCCGCCACCGGCAAGGATGAAAGCGAAGCCGTGCCAATGGTCGTATTGATCAACGGTGGCAGCGCCTCGGCCTCGGAAATTGTCGCCGGCGCCCTGCAGGATCAGAAACGCGCCGTGGTCATGGGCACCACCAGTTTCGGCAAAGGCTCGGTGCAGACCGTGCTGCCGCTGAACAACGACCGCGCACTGAAGATCACCACGGCGCTGTACTTCACGCCGAACGGTCGCTCGATCCAGGCCCAGGGCATCGTCCCGGACATCGAAGTGCGCAAGGCCAAGATCACCAACGAAGCCGACGGCGACTACTTCAAGGAAGCCGACCTGCAAGGTCACCTGGGCAACGGCAACGGCGGCGCGGACAAGCCGACCGGTTCCGGCGCCAAGGCCAAGGCCATGCCGCAGGATGACGATTACCAGTTGGCCCAGGCGCTGAGCCTGCTCAAAGGGCTGAGCATCACGTCCGGCCGTTGAGGATGTCGTTGCGTTTCTTCTTCGTCCTGCTGTGCTGTCTGGCGGGTGCTGCTCACGCAGAGCCTGCCAGAACCACCCCGCCAAAAGCCTACCTGACGCTGATCATCGACGACCTGGGGCAGAACCTGCCCCGGGATCGCCGCGTGCTGGCCCTGCCCGGCCCGGTGACCACAGCGATCATGCCCGACACGCCGCACGCTACCGAATTCGCCCGCGAAGCGCATCGCGCCGGCAAGATCGTGATTCTGCACATGCCGATGGACCCGGCCACCGGCCCGTACGCCTGGCATCCTGAACTACCGCTCGAGGAACTGCAAAAGCGCCTCGACGCCGCCTTCAAAATGGTCCCCTACACGGCGGGCATCAACAACCACATGGGCAGTCGCATGACCGCCCAGCCGGTGGCAATGGCGTGGCTGATGGGTGAGTTGCAACGTCGGCACAAATTCTTCGTCGACAGCCGCACCAGCGCCCAGACCGTCGCAGCGCAGCAGGCACAGAAGATCGATCTGGCGAGTGTCTCGCGGGATGTGTTCCTCGATGACGAGCGCACCGAAGCCGCCATCTTCACCCAACTGCAGACCGCCATCAGCCTGGCGCGCAAGCAGGCGTCAGCGGTGATGATCGGTCACCCGTATCCACAGACCCTGGCAGTCCTGGAACGTGAATTGCCGAAGCTCAAGGCACAAGGCATCGAGTGGATCGACATCAAGCAGATGATCAGCGTGCGCAGCAATCGCGCCACCGCCGCCCATGGCAAGGACGGCGTCTACCGTTGAACAGCCTCGCCCGCTATACATAATTACCGCCAAACGGCCCGCCCATGGCCGGATAGTGAGCCCTGCAACCGTGACGACTCTTCCCGAGTCGTCTTTCACTATCAGGGCTGATTATGAATACCGAAGACAAGGACGCAGGCGTCCCGCAACAGGCAAAACCGATCACGCTGGACAATCTGCTGATCAACTTCACGACTGATTTCCAGCGAATCTGGGACAGCAGCGGATCGAAAGCGGCACCCGGGAGCTTTTGGCGCCCGACGCCCTCTCCCGAGATGCTGCCGGGCTACTTTCCTTTAGGCGATGTCGTGGTGGGCAGCCACGACAACATCAACGCAAAACACGTCGTGGCCGTTGTCAGCGAGCGCGAGACCGACCCGACAAAAGCCAAAGCCCTCAGTGCGCCCCTCGACTTTGAACAAGTCTGGAAAGATACCGGCTCGGGCGCCAAAACCAACTGCACGGTCTGGCGACCGCTGCCCCCGGCCGGCTACGTTGCCTTGGGCCAGGTGTGCTCCAGCGGCGACGACAAGCCACTGCTCAGTAGCGTGCGCTGCGTCAGGGCCGACCTGGTGATCGCTTCAACGGTCGGCAATATGCTCTGGAGCGACAAGGGCAGCGGTGCACGGCAGAGTTTCAGTGCCTGGAGCGTCACACCGCCCAGCGCACCGCCGGGAGACATTCACTTCGCGCCGGGGACCTTCATTGCGGCAGACAGCTTCAACCGACCACAGGCCGATGTCAGTGTCTTTGCCCTGCGGATGCAGATCGCGCCGCTGATCAAATCATCGCCAGTGTTGCCGGCGCTCCGCGCAGCGGACGCTCCGCAAAGCAACGGAGCGGCCTCCCTCGCTCAAGTGGTGGAACTTCCGTGGTTCGTGGTCAAGGATGACCTGTCACCGCTCGAACAATTACGCACCACGCCCTTTTATCGCCTGGAAAGAACCGACCAGTATTATCTGGTCGGGAGCGGACACAACACGGGCGACAAGGCGCGGGCATTCAAGTGGACTGCGCAACGGTTGCAGAATCCGAAGGTGCTGCGCCTGTTCACTCAGGTTACCGCCATCAGTTTTGTGAGCGCCTGGGCAACGAAGGGCGACGTCCATCCGTCACTGCCATTCTCGGCGAGACTCGACAGCCAGTTCACGCACTGCGAAACCTCAACCAGCGGCTGGCTGACACCGTTCGTCAGCCACGTCCTCGCCATGGCCGGCAAAGGCAAATTCGTCGCGGCTTATCAGCAGGAGAGTTTCTACGAGCTGCTTCGTGCAGATGGCTCGCAAGCGGGGATCAACCTTGGTTACACCCAGTTCGAGAGCCTGGAACTGCTGCAGTATCCGCCGCAAGAATGCATCCACGACACAGCGGGCAAGGTGTTGCCGACGGCTACAGATAGCGCCCCATGATTTCGTCGACCACACCGTCCTTGCGCATCTGATCCAGCGCCGCCTGCAGCTTGGCGACCGTTGCATCCGACACGTCCTTGTTCAGCGCCAGGTACAACTCGGCGCTGTTGAAGCGCAATACGGTCTTGAGACCGGTGACCCCGTCCTGCCGCGCCAGGTAACGCCCGGCAGGATCACCGGTGGCCCACAGGTCGATCTGGCCGTTGACCAGTTTTTTCGCGTTGTCCTGATCGCGCAACACCACCATTGGCTTCAAGCCCTGCTTGGCCAGGGTCTCGGCAATTGCGTCGCCCTTGTAGGCACCGATCTTGTATTTGCGCGCATCGTTGAGGGTTTCGAGGGTGATCTTGCTGTCGGCCCGGGCCAACATGATCCAGTCGTCCGGACCGATCGGGCCGACCCATTTGAACAGGTTTTCGCGATCCGGCAGGCGCGCCATCACGAAAGCACCGTAACCGGGATTTTCCAGTGCCAGTTTGTAGACCCGCTCCCAGGGAAAGCGCAGCGTCAGGCTGTAAGTGAGCCCGGCGCGCTTGAACATTTCACGCACGATGTCGGCGGCAATGCCGTTGATGTTCTCGCCCTTGGCGAAATTCTTGCCGTCTTTCGCCATGTTGTAGGGCGGAAAGTTTTCGGTGAGGAGCACCAGATCGGTGTCGGGACTGTTTTCGGCCCGCGCCGTGTTGAGCAACAACACAGAAGCACTGGCGAGAACAAGAAGCAGGCGTTTGATCATGTCGGGCTACCGGAATCCATGGCGTGCCCAAGAGTGCCTTGGGTACGCCATGCTGTCCACTGGCCTGTACGGTTTAGCGCATCACAATGCCGCGTTTGGCCATGTACGCTTTCGCTTCCTGCACGGTGTATTCGCCGAAGTGGAAAATACTCGCCGCCAGTACCGCGCTGGCGTGGCCTTCAAGGATGCCGTCGGCCAGATGCTGCAGATTGCCGACGCCGCCGGAAGCGATCACCGGAATGCCCAGCGCATCGCTGATCGCGCGAGTCACGCCAAGGTCGAAGCCGTTTTTCATGCCGTCCTGATCCATGCTGGTCAGCAGGATCTCGCCGGCACCCAGGCCTTCCATCTTCTTCGCCCACTCGACTGCATCGAGACCGGTCGGCTTGCGCCCGCCGTGGGTGAAGATTTCCCAACGCGGGGTTTCACCCGGGCCGGAGACCTTCTTCGCGTCGATAGCGACGACGATGCATTGCGAGCCGAAATGCTGCGCCGCTTCACCGACGAATTCCGGGTTGAACACCGCTGCGGTATTGATCGAGACCTTGTCCGCACCGGCGTTGAGCAGGTTGCGGATGTCCTGCACGGTGCGCACGCCGCCGCCGACGGTCAGCGGAATGAACACCTGGCTGGCCATGCGCTCGACGGTATGCAGCGTGGTGTCGCGGCCATCGACGCTGGCGGTGATGTCGAGAAAGGTAATCTCGTCGGCACCCTGCTCGTCATAACGACGGGCGATTTCCACCGGGTCGCCGGCATCGCGGATGTTCTCGAACTTCACACCTTTGACGACCCGGCCGTTGTCCACGTCCAGGCAAGGGATGATGCGTTTGGCCAGCGCCATGGTCAGTCCTCAGCCTTGGTACGAATCGCAGAAAGCTTGCGCTTCGGCGACGTCGAGGGTGCCTTCGTAGATCGCCCGGCCAGTGATTGCGCCAATGATGCCCGGCGCCTTGGCGTCGAGCAGCGACTTGATGTCACCCAGATTGTGGATACCGCCGGAGGCAATTACCGGGATCTTCGTCGCAGCAGCCAGCGCAGCGGTGAACGGTACGTTGCAGCCCTGCATCATGCCGTCTTTGGCGATGTCGGTATAAACGATCGACGATACACCGTCAGCTTCGAACTGCCTGGCCAGGTCGATGACCTGCACGGTGCTGATTTCAGCCCAGCCATCGGTGGCGACGAAGCCGTCTTTGGCATCCAGACCGACGATGATCTTGCCCGGGAACGCACGGCAGGCTTCAGCGACGAACGCCGGATCCTTCACCGCTTTGGTGCCGATGATCACATAACTCACGCCCGCCTTGACGTAATGCTCGATGGTTTCCAGCGAACGGATACCGCCGCCGATCTGGATCGGCAGGTTCGGGTAGCGTTTGGCAATCGCGGTCACCACTTCGCCGTTGACCGGCTGACCTTCGAACGCGCCGTTCAGATCGACCAGATGCAGACGACGGCAACCGCCCTCCACCCACTTGGCAGCCATGCTCACCGGGTCATCGGAGAACACTGTGGAATCTTCCATGCGGCCCTGGCGCAGACGTACGCAGGCACCGTCTTTAAGATCGATAGCGGGAATAATCAGCATCTGGCAAACCTTCAAATTTGAATGTTCAGCTTGGCTCGGAAATCAGTTTTTCTCGAGCGCCCACAGGTCGCTTTCGATGCTTTCAAACCGCTCTTTGAGGTGGGTCTGCACATCGAAAATCGCCCTGTTGTAATAGTGCGGAGCAATTTCGCGGGTAAACAGCTCAAGAATTTCCGCCGCTTCGAACGAACCCAGGTCGAGTTCGAACCGATCCTCCATGAACCGCTGAATCTTGCGATTGGCCTCGCTCTCCTGTTCGGGAGTGAGGGTCAGGATCGGCGGCTTGGATTTCCTGGCAGCCATTTACCAGCGACCGTCCCACGCGGCGAAGTTCTGCAGCAATTGCAGGCCATGGGTATGGCTCTTCTCCGGGTGGAACTGCACAGCGAAACGCGAGCCATCGGCCAGCGCGGCAGCGAAATCGACCCCGTAATGACCGCTACCGACTACCTGCCGCGCATTGGCGGCAGCGATGTAGTAGCTGTGCACGAAGTAGAAACGCGCCCCGTCCGGAATGTCGTGCCACAGCGGGTGGCTGACCTTCTGCTGCACCTCGTTCCAGCCCATGTGCGGGACTTTCAGATGCTCGCCGTCTTCATGTAGGTCTTTGCCGAAGAACTTCACCGCGCCCGGGAACAGGCCGATGCAGTCGACGCCGTCGTTCTCTTCGCTGCTGTCGAGCAGAGCTTGCATGCCGACGCAGATGCCGAGGAACGGACGATCCTGGCTGACTTCACGCACCAGTGCGTCGAAACCGAGACGACGGATCTCCGCCATGCAATCGCGAATCGCACCAACGCCGGGGAACACCACGCGGTCGGCTTCGCGGATCACGTCGGCATCGCTGGTGATCAGCACTTTGCCGGCGCCGACGTGCTCGAGGGCCTTGGCCACCGAGTGCAGGTTGCCCATGCCGTAGTCGATAACTGCAACCGTCTGCATTACAGAACGCCTTTGGTCGATGGCATTTGCCCGGCCATGCGCTCATCCAGCTCGACGGCCATGCGCAGCGCGCGGCCGAAAGCCTTGAACACGGTTTCGATCTGGTGGTGGGTGTTGGTGCCACGCAGGTTGTCGATGTGCAGGCTGACCAAGGCGTGGTTGACGAAGCCCTGGAAGAATTCCTGGAACAGGTCGACGTCGAAGCCGCCCACGGTGGCGCGGGTGTACGGCACGTGCATCTGCAGGCCCGGGCGACCGGAGAAGTCGATCACCACGCGCGACAGCGCTTCATCGAGCGGCACGTAGGCGTGACCGTAGCGACGGATGCCTTTCTTGTCGCCGATGGCTTTGGCGAAGGCCTGGCCGAGGGTGATACCGACGTCTTCCACGGTATGGTGGTCGTCGATATGCAGATCGCCCTTGCATTCAATATCCAGGTCGATCAACCCGTGACGGGCGATCTGATCCAGCATGTGCTCAAGAAAAGGAACACCGATATCGAATCGGGCCTTTCCGGTGCCATCAAGGTTGATCGAGGCTTTGATCTGGGTTTCCAGAGTGTCGCGCTCGACAGACGCCTTACGTTCGGCCATCACCAGCTCCGCAAAATCATTGGGCGAAAAAGGCAGCCATTATAGGCACGCGGGGCCGAAACAGAAACACGCGACGTGATATGCCTGACGGACAGAAGCCCCGGCTGTCGCGGGTAGACATGTCCATACAAGCCATTACAGCCACCCCGAAAACAAATGTGGGAGCGAGCCTGCTCGCGAATGCGGTGAGTCAGCCAACACTTATGGCAACTGACAGTCCGTCTTCGCGAGCAGGCTCGCTCCCACAGGGGTACTGCGTTTTACCCATTACTTAGTGAAACAGTACCGCCGTCTTCTGCAGGGTCACCCACACACCCCACGCCAACGGAATGCCCACCACCAGCCACGCGGCAATTGCCAGCGGCTTGCTGCCCGGCGCGGCTTTCCACTCCAGCACAGTGCTTGCATCAGCACCTTTGTCGTGGCCCAGCGCCTGTTCGGCGGCCAGTTCGGCGTCGGTCATGAAGTACTTGTCGGCCACCGGACGCACCAGCAGGTTGCACAGGAAGCCCAGCACCAGCAGGCCGGCGAGGATGTACAGGGTGATGTCGTAAGCAGCCGCGCGTTCAACGCCGATGCTCAACTGATACTCACGCAGGTAGTTCACCAACACCGGACCGAGCACGCCGGCGGCGGCCCAGGCAGTCAGCAGGCGACCGTGGATCGCGCCGACCATTTGCGTACCGAACAGGTCGGCCAGATACGCCGGAACGGTCGCAAAACCACCGCCGTACATCGACAGGATGATACAGAACGCCGCCACGAACAGTGCAACGTTGCCCAGATGGCCCATGTTCGGGATCAACGCGTACAGGGCAAAACCGAGGGCGAAGAACACGAAGTAAGTGTTTTTGCGACCCAGGTAGTCCGAGAACGAGGCCCAGAAGAAACGGCCACCGATGTTGAACAGGCTCAGCAGACCGGTGAAGCCGGCAGCGATCGCGGCGATCGAAGCCAGTTGCCCGGCGTCCAGTTGACCGAACGGCACGTCAACGCCCAGCAGCTTGCCGCCGAACACTTCCTGCAGCAGGGGCGAGGCCATGCCGAGGATGCCGATACCGGCCGACACGTTCAGGCACAGCACCAGCCACACCAGACGGAACTGTGGGGTTTTCCACGCTACATTCACGTGGACGTGACGGTGAGTGATCATCGAGTTCGAGGCTTTTTTCGCCGGAGCGGTCCAGCCTTCAGGCTTCCACCCGGTTGGCGGCACGCGGTAGGCCAACGCGCCACCGATCATGAACACGAAGTAGATCGCGGCCATGGCCACGAAGCTCTGCCAGACGCCGACACCGGCAGGCGAAGCGAAGTGGCTCATCAGCGCAGTCGCCAACGGTGCACCCACCATCGCACCGCCGCCGAAGCCCATGATCGCCATGCCGGTCGCCATGCCGCGCTTGTCCGGGAACCACTTGATCAGGGTCGAGACCGGCGAGATATAGCCCAGGCCCAGACCGATACCACCGATCACGCCGGAGCCGATCCACATCAGCCAGATCTGGTGGGTATAAATCCCCAGTGCCGAGATCAGCAGACCGCCGCACCAGCACAATGCCGACACAACGCCAGCCTTGCGTGGCCCGGCGTGTTCCAGCCAGCCACCCCAGATCGCGGCCGAGCAGCCGAGGAAGATGAAGAACAAGGTGTAGATCCAGCCGAGCATGGAGATCGGCCAGTCGCATTGCGAAGAGAAGACCTGAGCCATGAAGCTCATGTCCGGCGCGCAAGCCACGGGCGCGGTGACACCCAATGCCTTGGACAGCGGCAGCCAGAACACCGAGAAACCGTAGGCCATGCCGATGCACAGGTGGATGGCCAGAGCGGCCGGTGGAACCAGCCAACGGTTGAAACCGGGCTTGGCGATAATGCGTTCCTTGGACAGGAACGCAGGCTGGTCGGCGCGAAGGCCGTCCGCCGTGATGCTCGTGCTCATTGTGTATCCCCCAATTATTAGTATGGTTCGCCAGCCACTGCTCACCCTCGGCCTTTATGCACGCCGGCATGACCGTTTTTTCGGGTGAAGCTCCTTGAAGGCGCGACGTTAAGTCGCAGAAGGACGGACGAACCGGCGAAGGTTACCATTTGCACGTGACAGAAAAACCAAACTGATATCACCTTTTTCATGTCATCTGATCTCCTCCCCCACAGGAAAAAGCCATGCCGATCGTTGTCCAAGCGCTGCACGATGCCAGTTACCAGGATCAACAGGATCTGCAGAAAATCTATCGGGACGCCCCGCAATGGCTGTTCGCACCGTATTCCGGGGACGCTCAACTGATCGAAAATAGCCTGGCTGACGGCTCTTTGATTGCAGGACGTTTCAATGATCGCCTGCTGGGCGCAGCACGCCTGACAAGGCACGACAGGATTTGGTACTTGTCACATTTGTGTGTACGAAAAGTCACCCGGCGCCGTGGGGTGGCTGAGCGATTGGTGAACCAAGCGCAGAAAATGGCGTCGCAAGCGGGTGCGCAACTGCGCCTGCTGGCACCGGCCGGACACCTTGAAACCCAGGCGCTGACCACCAAATTGCAAGTGCCGCTGGACGTCATCGCGACATGACAGCGCCCCGAACCGGGCGGATGCAGCGCTATACTCCCCGGCTAAATTACGAATTCGACTAACTACAAGGACTCGCCCATGAAAGCGTTCGGCAAAATCCTGGGTCTGGTACTTCTCGGGCTGTTGCTGATCATTGTGGCGGCGGGCTTCGCCCTGACCCACCTGTTTGATCCCAACGACTACAAAGACGAGATTCGCCAGATAGCCCGCGACAAGGCCCACATCGAGCTGACGCTCAATGGCGATATCGGTTGGAGCCTGTTCCCGTGGCTGGGCCTGGAACTGCATGAAGCCAGCATCGCCACCCTGATCAATCCGACCGAGCCGTACGCCGATCTGCAAATGCTTGGTCTGTCCGTGCGCGTGCTGCCATTGCTGCGCCGCGAAGTGCAAATGAGCGACGTGCGTGTCGAAGGCCTGAACCTGCGCCTGAAACGCGACAAGAACGGCCACGGCAACTGGGAAGACATCGGCAAGCTGCCGCCTCCTGCCGTGCCTGCCGGCAGCCCTGCGCCAGCCAGCCCGCCTGTCGCAGAGGCCACCGCCCAGCCGGAAAAACCGCCGCAGCCGATCCGCCTCGACATCGACAGCCTGACCGTCAACAACGCCCGGGTTGAATACAACGATGAGCAGACCGGCAAACAGTACAGCGCCGAAAGCATCCAGCTGAGCACCGGTGCGGTACACGACTCGACCAACATTCCGCTGAAAGCCACGGCGTTCCTCAGCACCAATCAGCCTGTGCTGCGCGTGCGTACCGAACTCAATGGCGAGCTGCGCATCGAGCGTGCATTGCAACGCTACAAGTTCGAAGACATGAAGTTGTCCGGCGAGCTGACTGGCGATCCACTGCAGGGCAAGGCCATGACCTTCTCCGCCCAAGGGCAGATATTGCTGGACAAGGCAGCGAACGTCGCCGAATGGACCGGGATCAAGATATCTGCCAACCAGTTGCGCGCCTTGGGTGAGTTGAAAGCCAACGACCTCGACAAGACTCCGCAGATCACTGGCGGCATCTCCATCGCCCAGTTCGATCTGGCCAAGTTCGTCGACAGCATCGGCCAGACACTGCCAGCGATGGCGCCTGGCAGCCTGAGCAAGGTCGAGCTGGTCAGCCGCGTGGCCGCCACGCCCAGCAGCGTTGCCTTCGACAATATCAACCTGAAACTCGACGACAGCAGCTTCAGCGGGCGCATTGCCGTGGAAGACTTCGCCAAGCAGTCGCTGCGGGCGATCCTCAAGGCTGACACGTTCGACGTCGACCGCTACCTGCCGCCGAAATCGGAAAAAGCCAAAAACGCCACGCAAGTGCGTCAGGCCGAAGTCGCCAGTACCGAAGCCGATGCCATGGCCGGCGCCGGCGCCGGCAGCACACCGCTGCCGGACAAGCCAAGCAAAAGCGCCTGGAGCACCGAGCGCCTGCTACCGGTCGAGCGCCTGGCCAAACTCGACGTTGATGCCGATCTGAGCTTCGGCCAACTGACCCTCGATAAACTGCCGATCCAGAACGCCGCGCTCAAAGCCACCGGCCAGGGCGGCCTGCTGACTCTGGAAAACCTGCGCGGCGGGCTGTACAACGGCGACTTCGAAGCCAAGGGCACCCTCGATGTGCGCCCGAGCGCGCCAGTGTTGAATCTGCAAACCCGGATCAACCGCGTGCCGGTGGAGAAAATCCTCGAAAGCCAGGGCAAGAACCCGCCAGTCAAAGGCCTGGTCACACTGACCAGCAGTCTCACCGGCAGCGGCAACAGCCAGCAGGCGCTGATCGAAACCCTCAATGGCAACGCCAGTTTCGTGATCAACAACGGCGTGCTGCTCAACGCCAACCTTGAACAGCAACTGTGCAAAGGCATCGCCACGCTTAACCGCAAAACCCTCAGCGGCGAGCCACGGGGCAAGGACACGCCGTTCCAGGAACTCAAGGGCAACCTGACCTTGCGCAACGGCGTGGCCAGCAACCCGGACCTGAAGGTGCGCATCCCCGGCATGACCGTCAACGGCGACGGCGACATCGACCTGCGGGTGCTGGGCATGGATTACCGCGTCGGCATCATCGTCGAAGGCGACACCAGCGCGATGCCGGACCCGGCCTGTCAGGTCGGCGAGAAGTTCGTCGGCATCGAGTGGCCGCTGCGCTGCCGTGGTCCGCTGGAGCTGGGCGCCAAGGCCTGCCGTGTGGACAACGAACGTCTCGGCCAGGTCGCGACCAAAATCGCCGGTGACAAACTCAGCGAGAAGATCGATGAAAAACTCGGCGACAAGGTCAGCCCGGAATTGAAAAACGCATTGAAGGGGCTGTTCAAGCGATGAGAGCGGAGCAGTTTTCCACCGCGGTGCTGGAATGGTTCGACCGGCACGGCCGCCACGATTTGCCTTGGCAGCAGGACATCAATCCGTATCGGGTATGGGTGTCGGAGATCATGTTGCAGCAGACCCAGGTCAGCACCGTGCTCAATTACTTCGACCGCTTCATGACCGCGCTGCCGACGGTACAAGCATTGGCCGAAGCGCCGGAGGACGAAGTGCTGCATCTGTGGACGGGGCTGGGTTACTACACCCGCGCGCGCAATCTGCAGAAGACCGCAAAGATCGTCGTCAGCCAGTACGGCGGCGAATTTCCGCGGGACGTTGAAAAGCTCACCGACCTGCCGGGTATCGGCCTGTCCACCGCCGGGGCCATTGCCAGCATCAGCATGGGCCTGCGCGCGCCGATCCTCGATGGCAACGTTAAACGCGTCCTGGCGCGTTTTACTGCGCAAGAGGGTTACCCGGGTGAACCGAAGGTCGCCAAACAGCTGTGGGCCAACGCAGAGCGTTTCACGCCGCATGATCGGGTCAATGCCTATACCCAGGCGATGATGGATCTCGGCGCCACGTTATGCACGCGCAGCAAACCGAGCTGCCTGCTGTGTCCACTGGAAAAGGGCTGCGAGGCGCACATGCTCGGCCTGGAAACACGCTACCCGATCCCCAAACCGCGCAAAGCGATCCCGCAAAAACGTACGCTGATGCCGATGCTCGCCAATGGCGACGGCGCGATTCTGCTTTATCGCCGTCCCTCCAGCGGTCTGTGGGGCGGTTTGTGGAGCTTGCCGGAACTCGAAGATCTCGACGACCTGCAACATCTGGCCGACCAGCACTCGCTGACCATGGGTGAGCAGCAGGCACTGCCAAGCCTCGTTCACACCTTCAGTCACTTCCAGCTGTCCATCGAACCCTGGCTGGTTCAGGTACAAGAGGCCACCCATCACATGGCCGAGGCCGACTGGCTCTGGTATAACCTCGCCACCCCGCCGCGCCTGGGCCTTGCCGCCCCGGTCAAAACCTTGCTCGAGCGCGCGGCCGCCGTATTGAACGCAGGAGAGTCGTCATGACCCGCACCATCATGTGCCGCAAGTACAAAGAAGAATTGCCCGCGCTGGAACGCGCTCCTTTCCCGGGCGCCAAAGGTCAGGACATTTTTGACCACGTCTCGGCCAAGGCCTGGGCTGACTGGCAGAAACACCAGACCCTGCTGATCAACGAAAAGCGCCTGAACATGATGAATGCCGAAGACCGCAAATATCTTCAGGGCGAAATGGACAAGTACTTCTCCGGCGAGGAATACGCCAAGGCCGAAGGCTACGTTCCGCCTGCAGAGTAAACCTGCAAAATCAGGGGTCGGATCGTAAGCGACGGAATTAATTTAAGAAATTTTAAAAAAGTCGTTGACGTAAATCCGAAAAACCCTTTTAATGCGCCCCGTTGCCCAGATAGCTCAGTCGGTAGAGCAGGGGATTGAAAATCCCCGTGTCGGCGGTTCGATTCCGTCTCTGGGCACCAAATACCGAAAACCCTGAATCGCAAGATTCAGGGTTTTTTTATGCCTGCGATTTGATGGCGGCTCACTCCAGCCTTTTTACAGGGCTGCGCAAATGCGCGACGGGTTTCGAACAAAGGCGATCCGCGCTACTTTGGCCGCACCTTATGGAAGAGGGTCATCCGCTCGATGAACCAGAAAAGAACCCGCGTGCCCCTGCCCCATCCGCCACCCTATCGCCAGAGCCGGATTGCATTCTGGCTGATGATAGTGGTCGGCATACTGATCGCCTTCCTCATCGCCGCGTCAACTTATCTGATCATCCACAGTTTGATGAGCGGCTCCATCGCCACCTGGAACCGATCCGGCCCACGCCACACCTACACCCTGGCGCAGCAACCCCGAATGTTCTGGTTCGAGATCGTGTCGCAGTGCGTCGGCACTCTGTTCCTGATAGCCGTCGGCTGGATTGGATTGTGGATTCACCGAATGGCGCGCGAGCCCGGTGACAAGCAGAAGGCCAAGCGCACGCGGCAGTGACACTTTCAGAAAATGCCGGAGCGGTCCAACACATCAGGCGCGGGACTGTACCGCGCCTGATGTGTTGCCAGTGCATCATCCATTGACCACTTCAACTCCAGTGAAACACCAGATTGCGCGCCGTGCCGCTGCCAACGTCAGTCACGTCGCGCCGCTCCTGGCCATTGAGCGTGGCCCGCACAATGTATTTGCCTGGCGGCAACTGCACATACACCAACGGCCCTGCCTGATTGAGGGTCAGCACGGTTTGTCCCGAGGCTTTTTCAATTGTCACGTCGACGTTGGCGGCGTACTCGTTTTGCATGCCGACCGAGTAGGTCATATGGAGGTTGTAGCCGGGGGTTTGCTGAATGGCTTTTGACTCGTCCAAGCCGATCCCGCCGGACAGATAATTGATGCCGTTTTGCTGTTGTTGCTGGACTTGCACACCGGCACTGTCGATCGGGTCGAGATTGGCCGCCTGCAACATCGCCGGAAAAGTCAATGCAGCCATCGCCGCGATGGGCAGCAGGAATGAAAGAACACGTTTCATGATGACAACTCCCGGGCTCTTGTAGAGCCCTACCGTTACTCCTTATTTGATCCGGCCAGGTAAGCACGTGTTTTAGAATGATTGGCACTTGGCCAGGGTGCGAAAGGGACTAATTCGAGACGCACCGCGGCTCGAATTTACAGAGTCGCTAACCTTCAATCCGGAACGCACTGCGTTCCGAGTGATTGCGCAGGCCGGCGTTGAAGCTCATTCTCGATCCGTCTTCGCCAAGGACAGGTCCATATGAATTCACGCAGTCCCGCGTTTACGCCCGACACAGCAACCGTGAGCGAACCTTTCAAAGAAGCTGCCGCAGATGGCTTTATGCTCGGCGGCTTCACCTGGCGTCCCGCCCTGCCCGATGCGCAACGCCCGGTAGTCATCATCAACGCCGCCACCTCGGTACGCTGCCGACACTATTCACGCTTCGCCGATTACCTGTTCGCCAACGGCTTCGACGTGATCACCTACGACTATCGAGGCATCGGCGAATCGCGTCCGGCAACCCTGAGAGGCCTTGTGGCTTCATGGACCGACTGGGGCGCGCTGGATTTCGAGGCGATGCTCAAGCGCGCGCAACGAGAGTTCCCCGGCCAGCCCATCGATGTGGTCGGCCACAGTTTCGGCGGTTGCGCGGCGGGACTGGGTGAGTCCGGGCAGGTCATTCGTCGGCTGGTGACGGTCGGCGCGCAGTTCGCTTACTGGCGCGACTACGCGCCGGAACAGCGCTGGCGCATGTTCGGCAAATGGCATGTGCTGATGCCGCTTCTGACGCGCCTCTGTGGCTATTTCCCAGGCAAACACCTTGGCTGGCTGGAGGACACGCCAGCAGGCGTCGTGCGCGACTGGAGCACGCCTGCCGCGCGCTACGAGCAGCGTCCGAGTGGCCGCCGACTGCTGAAAACAACCGGCCGCCTGCCCTTCGCCAATGTCCGCGCGCACATCCTGGCGATCAGCATCAGCGACGACCCGTACGGCACGATCCCGGCCATCGAACGCCTGCTCGGCTACTTCAGTCATGCGCACAAAACCCACCTGCGCATCGCGCCGCAGGACATCGGCGAACAACAAGTCGGACATTTCGCCTTTTTTCGTAGCGCATACCAAGCCACACTATGGCCCATCGCTCTGACCTGGCTGCAAACCGGCGAACTGCCCCCCGACACACCCGGGCGGACAGTGCCGCGCAGCTGAGCCCTTCCCACGCACGACGGAACACACCATGGCCTCCGCCAACAAGCAGCAAAAACGCGCCGCCCGGGCCAAAACCAAGGCCAAGCAGAACCGCACCAAACGCGCCGAGGCGCCGCTCGAGCTGGACCCGAACGATGACCGCATCGACTTCGAATCGGTGGACCTGACCGAGCTGTTCAAGAAAATGATCGACGCCGAGAAGATCAGCCAGCAAGCCATGTGCAGCGCATTCCTCGAAGACCCGCTGCTGGAGCTGGTCTACGAGCAGGAAGGCGAAGAAGGCGCGATGGATTTCATCCTCGCCGCGCTGATCGAGTATCGCCAGTGGTCGCAAGAAACCGACGAAGCCGGCGCCCTGGCGTGGATCGAATCCCCGGCCTTCCAGGCCGACTATGTGGCGGCGTCCGACGCGATCGCCGCACACACCCAACAGAAGAACTGAGTTCCCATGGCATCCCTGAACAAGCAACAGAAACGCGCCAAACGCGCCAAGGCCAAAGCCAAGCACATCCGCATGGTCGGCCGTAAGCCGCTGGACCAGGACGACAACCCCGGGCATCTGGACGAGCCGATCCCGGAATACACCCTGGCGATGTTCAGCAAAATGCGCGACGCCGAAGCCGTCAGTCGCAACGAAATGCTGCTGACCCTGCTGCGCGAACTGGCGTTCATCATCGTTGACCATCCAGAACTGCTGGACATGGAAAACGCCGAGAACGAAGGCATGGCCGCCACTCACCTGGCCGCCGACATGCTGATCGACTACCGCATGTGGGCCGACGGCATGGACATCGAAACCGCCCAGGCCTGGCTGACCGAGCCACAGTTCATCACCGATTTCGGGATTGCGCTGGATACTTACGGCAAGTCGCTGGACACCCAGGAAGACAAGGGCGAATAAACCTCGCGCACAAACAAAAACGGCCGCTCGTCATCACTGACAGCGGCCGTTTTGCATTACGCGTGACGGATCAGTTCAACACCACCGCACCACGGTTTTCCAGCTTGCGGCGGCGCGCCACCAGCAGGCCTGCGGCAACGACCATGAGGCTCAGCAGGCCGGTTGCGAGGATTTCCACGCGGTGGGCTTCCTGGAACAGCATGATGGTCAGGGCCGCGACGATGAAGATGATCACCGCGTAGGTCAGGCCCGGGAACAGCCACATGCTGAAGACGATTTTCTCGCCGCGGGCCATGCGTTGTTTACGCATGCGCAGTTGCGAGAACGCGATCACCAGGTACACCAGCAGCGCGATGGCGCCGGAGCTGGCCAGCAGGAATTCGAACACGGCAGCCGGGGCCACGTAGTTGGCGAAGGTGCAGAGGAACGCCGCGCCGGTCGACAGCATCACCGCCCAGTAAGGTGTGCCGCTTTTGTTGACCCGAGTCGACATCGCCGGTGCGTCACCGCGCTTGCCGAGGGAGAACAACATGCGCGACGAGGTGTACAGCGCCGAGTTCAGGCAACTGGTGACCGCGACCAGCACCACGATGTCGACGATCATTTTCGCGTTCGGAATGCCCATGCGCTCAAGCACGGTCTGGTAAGAACCGAGGTTGGCCAGCGTCGGATCGTTCCACGGCACCAGGGCCACAACGATGAAGATCGAGACGAGGTAGAACAGGCCGATCCGCCAGATCACCGAGTTGGTGGCCTTGGAAATCTGCTTGCCCGGGTTCTTCGATTCCGCAGCCGCGATGGTCACGATTTCGGTTCCCATGAACGAGAACATGGTGGTCAGGATCGCACCCAGTACCGCACCCATGCCGTTTGGCAGGAAGCCGCCGGAGTCGAACAAGTGCGAAACGCCGCTGACCTGACTGTTCGGCAGGAAACCGAAGATCGCCGCGAGGCCGAGGATGATGAAGCCGATGATCGCCAGGACTTTGATCAGGGCAAACCAGAATTCGAATTCACCGTAGTTTTTCACGCTGAACAGGTTGGTCACCGTGAGCAACATGGTGATGACCAAGGCAAAGGCCCAGATCTCCACGCTCGGAAACCAGGCGTGCAGGATGGTCGCGGCAGCGTTGGCTTCCAGTGGAATCACCAATACCCAGAACCACCAGTACAACCAGCCGATGGTGAAGCCAGCCCAGTGCCCGATGGCACGGTCGGCGTACGTCGAGAACGAGCCGGTGTCGGGCGAAGCGACAGCCATTTCACCGAGCATGCGCATCACCAGCACCACCAGGGTACCGGCGGCGGCGTAGGCCAGCAGCACGGCAGGGCCGGCGGCAGCGATGGCGTGGCCGGAGCCAACGAACAGACCGGCGCCGATAACACCGGCGATCGACAACATGGTCACATGACGCGGTTTGAGCCCCTGTTCGAGGCCATTGGAGCTTGGGGTACTGCTCATCGAAACTACCTTTGCGAGGAAAGCGATTGCGTCCGACCTGCCTGATTTTCCTTCTCGTAAAAAGAAACCAACAGGGCGTTCCAGATTCTGCACGCAATAAATGCGCCAAAATGTTTCAAACTCTTCTGGCCCGCGGCTTTGAACGCGACCGGACAGTCATCGCAAGTCCTTAAAATTAATGGCAATTCGCCAGAGCGTTACCCTGCGACTCACTTTTCAAGCGAACAGGCGCACCAGAAACACACTGAAAAAGTGTGAGATGCACAATAAAAGGGCGAATCAGGAACGTTCGGCCGGATAGCGCTTCCAACACCCCGCCAAAGCTGGCAACATCGCGCCTTTTTTTACGCAACACCCACGGGCCTGCACGTTCAAACACCCGTTCGGTTGTTGATGGGGCGACAGTCTGCTGTGCCGATGCGACAACCCGCCACACGCCATCCGCTTACCGCCCGTAGCGCTGTTGGCTGCCATTGAAACGCTATGCTAGCTTGGCCGCCTCGCCAGGAAGGCCCGCCAACAGCAGGAGCGCAACATATATGAGGAACGCACATGGCTGAGGCCACGCCCGCGCTTGAAATCCGCAACTTGCACAAACGCTACGGACAGCTTGAGGTGCTCAAAGGCATCTCGCTGACCGCCCGCGACGGCGATGTGATCTCGATCCTCGGTTCCTCCGGTTCCGGCAAGTCCACGTTCCTGCGTTGCATCAACCTGTTGGAAAACCCGCACCAGGGTCAGATTCTGGTGGCCGGTGAAGAACTCAAGCTCAAGCCCGCCAAGAATGGCGAACTGGTTGCTGCGGATGGCAAACAGATCAACCGCCTGCGTTCCGAGATTGGTTTTGTATTTCAAAACTTTAATCTGTGGCCGCACATGAGCGTGCTCGACAACATCATCGAAGCCCCGCGCCGCGTGCTCGGCCAGAGCAAGGCCGAGGCGATCGAGGTCGCCGAAGCGCTGCTGGCCAAGGTCGGCATCGCCGACAAGCGCCACGCCTATCCGTCGCAATTGTCCGGTGGTCAGCAACAACGCGCCGCGATTGCCCGCACGCTGGCGATGCAGCCGAAGGTGATTCTGTTTGACGAGCCCACCTCTGCCCTTGACCCGGAAATGGTTCAGGAAGTACTTAGTGTCATCCGCGCACTGGCCGAAGAAGGCCGCACCATGCTGTTGGTGACCCACGAAATGGGCTTTGCCCGTCAGGTCTCCAGCGAAGTGGTGTTCCTCCACCAAGGGCTGGTGGAAGAGCAAGGATCGCCTCAGCAGGTGTTCGAAAACCCGCTTTCGGCGCGCTGCAAACAATTCATGTCCAGCAACCGCTAACGGAGCAACATGCATGCAGAATTTTAAAAAGGTCTTCCTGGCCGCCGCCGTCACTCTCGCATTCAGCGCCGGGGCCATGGCCGAGACCCTGAAGATGGGCATCGAAGCGGCTTACCCGCCGTTCAACAACAAAGACGCCAGCGGCAACGTGGTCGGCTTCGACAAAGACATCGGCGACGCCCTGTGCGCCAAGATGAAAGTCGAGTGCTCGGTTGTCACCTCTGACTGGGACGGCATCATCCCTGCGCTGAACGCCAAGAAGTTCGACTTCCTGGTGTCCTCGCTGTCGATCACCGAAGAGCGCAAGGGCGCGGTGGACTTCACCGACCCGTACTACTCGAACAAGCTGCAGTTCATCGCGCCGAAAGATAAAGAGTTCAAAACCGATAAGGATTCGCTCAAAGGCAAGATCATCGGCACCCAGCGCGCCACCCTCGCGGGCACCTGGCTTGAGGACACTTACGGCAGCGATATCGAAGTCAAACTCTACGACACCCAGGAAAACGCCTACCTGGACCTGACCTCCGGTCGCGTCGACGCCATCCTCGCCGACAAGTACGCCAACTACGACTGGCTGAAAACCGATGCAGGCAAGGCCTACGAGTTCAAAGGCGACCCGGTCGTGGAAAGCGACAAAATCGGCATCGCCGTGCGCAAAGGAGACCCGCTGCGCGAGAAGCTGAACGCCGCACTGAAGGAAATCGTCGCCGACGGTACCTACAAGAAGATCAACGACAAGTATTTCCCGTTCAGCATCTATTGATCTGACCTGCGGGACCGGCGCCATCCACCGACGGCGCCGGCTCCCGGCCTTGCCTGCCGCGATTTGAAAAGAAATCCATGATTATCGACCTCTACGGATTCGGCCCGGCCCTCGCCGCCGGTGCGCTGATGACCGTCAAACTGGCGCTGACGGCCCTGTGCCTGGGACTGGTACTCGGTCTGCTCGGCGCCTTGGCCAAGACTTCCCCGTACAAGCCGCTGCAGTGGCTTGGCGGCACTTATTCGACCCTGGTGCGTGGCGTCCCGGAATTGCTCTGGGTGCTGTTGATCTACTTCGGTACGGTCAACCTTATGCGTAGCCTCGGTGAGTTTTTCGGTAACCCCGACCTGCAACTCAGCGCCTTTGCCGCTGGCGTAATCGCGCTGGGTCTGTGCTTCGGCGCCTACGCCACGGAAGTGTTCCGCGGCGCGATCCTCGCCATTCCCAAAGGCCACCGTGAAGCCGGTGTGGCGCTGGGCCTGTCGAAATGGCGGATCTTCACCAAACTGATCATGCCGCAGATGTGGCGCATCGCCCTGCCCGGCCTGGGCAACCTGTTCATGATCCTGATGAAAGACACCGCGCTGGTGTCAGTCATCGGTCTGGAAGAAATCATGCGTCACGCGCAGATCGGCGTGACCGTGTCGAAACAACCGTTCACCTTCTATCTGGTGGCCGCAGTCATGTACCTCGGCCTGACGGTGCTGGCGATGACCGGCATGCACTTCCTGGAAAAACGCGCCGCTCGCGGCTTTGCGAGGAGCGCTTCATGAACTGGGAAGTGATCATCAAGTGGCTGCCGAAACTGGCGCAGGGCGCGACCCTGACCTTGGAGCTGGTGGCGATTGCCGTGATTGCCGGCCTGCTGCTGGCGATTCCGCTGGGCATCGCCCGCTCGTCGAAGCTGTGGTACGTGCGCGCCTTGCCCTACGCCTACATCTTCTTTTTCCGTGGCACACCGCTGCTGGTGCAACTGTTCCTCGTCTATTACGGCCTGGCGCAGTTCGATGCGGTGCGCAGCAGCGCGCTGTGGCCGTACCTGCGCGATCCGTTCTGGTGTACCACCGCGACCATGACCCTGCACACGGCGGCGTACATCGCGGAGATCCTGCGTGGCGCGATCCAGGCGATTCCGCCGGGCGAAATCGAAGCGGCGCGAGCACTGGGCATGTCCAAGCCCAAGGCGATGTTCTACATCATGCTGCCGCGTGCAGCGCGCATCGGCCTGCCGGCCTACAGCAACGAAGTGATCCTGATGCTCAAGGCCAGCGCACTGGCGAGCACCGTGACTCTGCTTGAACTGACCGGCATGGCCCGCACGATCATCGCCCGCACCTACCTGCCGGTGGAAATCTTCTTCGCCGCCGGCGTGTTCTATCTGCTGATGTCCTACGTGCTGGTGCGCGGCTTCAAGCTGCTGGAGCGCTGGTTGCGCGTCGATGCCTGCCAAGGGCGTTGAAACTTCCCACGTGCTGACGGGCGAGGAGTTACTCGCCCGCTTCACCGCGCTGGATGATTTTCTTACGGCGCATCAGGCGCTGTGGAAACCTCGTCCGTTCACTCATCTTTCGCTTCCATGGGAAACCGCCTACCCCGAATTGGCTTCGTGGCTACGCGGACGGTCACTGGAAGATGCAGAGCGGGCGCACAACCATCCTGCCGATCTCGTCGATGCCCCGGAGCCGTTCGCCTCTTTGGCGGCGTTGTCGGCTGAGCTGAGCGCAGTGGGTGAGTTGCCGGGACATGCGCTGGAAACTGCAGGCCATCGATTGAATGTCGACGTGCCGGGACGCAAGTGGCAGCAGATTGAAGCGTTCGGCAGCCGTTTGTCTTTCGCCTCGCCGCCAACGCATTGGCTGGACTGGTGTTCCGGCAAGGGGCATTTGGGCCGGCGCCTGCTGGGCGCCGGGCAACAGCTGACCTGTGTTGAATACGATCCGACGCTGGTCGCCAGCGGTCAGGCATTGAGTCAGCGCCATCATTTGCACGCCTTGCATGTCGAGCAGGATGTGCTGGCAGCAGACGCCACAACTGCTTTGAGCGCTCAACACACCCCGGTCGCCCTGCACGCCTGCGGCGACCTGCATGTGCGCCTGATGCAACTGGCGAGCGCTGCCGGATGTCAGCAGATGGCCATCGCCCCGTGCTGCTACAACCGGATCAATCGCGGCGAGTACCACGCATTGTCCTCAGCGGGTTTGCGATCCGCCCTACAGCTCTCGCTCGAAGATCTGGCGCTGCCCATGAGCGAAACCGTCACCGCCGGTGCACGGGTCCGACGTCAGCGCGACACCTCCATGGCCCGACGTTTGGCCTTTGATCTGCTGCAACGACAAGTGCGCGGAGTAGACGAATACTTGCCCACCCCGTCCCTGCCCAGCGCCTGGCTGGACAAAACCTTCGCCGATTACTGCCGCGATTTGGCAGCACTGAAAGAGTTATCCACAGTCGGCACGCCAGATTGGCAGGCACTGGAAGCCGCCGGTTGGCAGCGATTGGCCGAAGTTCGCAACCTGGAATTACTGCGCGGACTATTCCGACGACCACTGGAGCTTTGGCTGATTCTTGATCGAGCCATTTTCCTCGCCGAACAGGGGTACGTCGTACGACTCGGCACCTTCTGCGACAGCTCGCTGACGCCGCGTAATTTTCTGCTGCTGGCCGAACGCGCCTGAAACTTTTACAGCCTGTGGATAACTCTGTTGATGGTTTTCCCGTGGATCCAATATCCACGGCCATTGCATGACCAAAACAGCATTGGTCATTTTTTGTTCATATTGATAAAAAACCTGTAAAACAGGGCTTTGCACACAAAATGAGAATGTGTCCACAAAATCCCCTGCAACGCCAAGGTCGCGCCGACCCGTTGTGCATAAGCTTCCAATCAAAAGGACATAAACGGGGGAAATGGGTGCTTGAACAGCGCAGAAATCCTGCCAACACTCGCCCGCTGGATTGACGTCGAACAGCCCGATTTTGCGGCTTAAAACCCAGCGACATAGCCCATGCCGCGCCTGATACAGCGCGTGCGTAAAAATAGTCTGAATTCAGGGGTTTACAGAACCCACCCAATCGCTATAATCGTCGCCCACACGCCGGTATAGCTCAGTTGGTAGAGCAACTGACTTGTAATCAGTAGGTCCCGGGTTCGACTCCTGGTGCCGGCACCATACAAAACGAAGCCCCTGCAGAAATGCAGGGGCTTTGTTGTTTCTGGCGTTTGAATATGAAAAGCGCAACAGCTGAGTGATCATGACTTTGACCCTGAGGTTATGAGCGCTCACCCTATCTAAAAGATCTTTGCTGTAGATCGCGGCAACCCACACAAGACCGCCTGACTTCATCAGCGCAAAAGGCCTCCCCATGGAGCAAAGCCAACAATCTGCAGACACGCCATTCAGCACCTTGTCAGCAGTTGAGATATCGAACTCCCCCACCGACAAAATTCAAATAAGCGAACGCTGAAGATCCGTCACAAGTTGATACGCGAAGTTGATTTTGACGCAGAGCTTTGCGCATAAACTCGCCGCCGACAACATGGAACAGGGAGTCAACTGATGTCTACATGCAAAAAAGCCTTGGAAATCCGCGAAGCATTTGAGGAGGCCGGAAACGCGCTCTCGTTATTCATCGATCTGTGCACATCTGATATTCAACTCACCCAACGCAGCATACTGGCCTTGTCGGCTTATGGCAGAACCTGCATGAACACCTTTGAGGACGCCGAACGCTGGTTGCGCAGTCAAGACGAGGCACGAGCCAACGTCCTCCCTGAACAGACCAAAGCAGGGAAATAAGGGACAGACCACTTTTTGAGCTGAGACTGTGGTCTGACTCTATTTTTCCCCACCTTATTTTGCTCGTGTCACTACGGAGCTTAGGTTGGCGAAAACGCTTTGAGAAACCCCGGCCTTCCTTTGCTCTTCAGTGGCCGCCGAGAGCGGCAGCAGCGTTACGCGCGAGGCCTTTCCAGCCATCATCTGACGTACAGATTCCATCACGTCCGTCTGAAATCGCCCTAGTTCATTTGCCATGCCTTTTTTTCGCCTTCAGCTATTTTCTCCAACGCACGCTTGCTGAACTTATGCAGCTTGAACCGAAAGCGAAATCCGCCTTCCAAGTTGCTGCAACGCACGCTCAACATTCTCGATTTTGGAGTGATGCAGAAAATCTACCAAGCGATCGACCTGAGGCCGTTGTACGCCGAGACGACGTGCCAACTCGGCCTTGCTTAAACCTGACTCCAAAAGCGTATTCCACAGAGCAACCTTTGCTGCAGTCAGCGCAGGCAGACGCAATACGACGTCACTTGCCTGTTCTCCTGCCTGCCCGGTCGGAATCAAGCGGCGATCATCAACGTATATCGAGAGCGCCGTCTCGATTGCATCAATGGCGGTGTCCAACGCTTGCTCGAGGGTGTCGCCAACGGCGTGCATCTCAGGAATTTCTGCGCAGGTCAGCCAGACACTGCCCGGCTCTTCGTGAACTTCCAACGCATATTCGAACATCACACTTCCTCAGATGGGTACAGCCGGGTCTCAATCCTTGAGGCCCAGCTGCTTGATTATCGATTTTCTCAACCCTTCGCCCATTTCCTTGGCTCCATGGTCGGGAAACACAGTTGATTTGCCATTCAAGGAAACCTTGAAGTGACTGCCCTTGCCGGTTTGAAACTCAACGCCTTGGGCTTTCAACCATCGCCGAAACTCGCTGTACTTCATGTGCATCACTCGCCGTTTCGGTAAAGCGAATGTGCAACATATTTGCTGCGATCGCAACATAAGTGTTGCACTACACAGAGATGGCAACGGCCACCACCTGGCCACGATTGCGCCCCCGTCCTCCGCAAGCTACCGTCAAACCCGTCGCTGCCAATTCAGCGACCGGGCCTGAGAACCCGCGTAAGATACAGGCGCACCAGCGCCTAAAATCACGATTGCCGGCGCTTTTTTGTGTCCGCACTCACGTGTAATGGCGGCTGTGCGTGGGAGACCTTCGGGTCTGCCGGGTTCCTGTATCTCCGGTTTCTCAGCCTGCGCATAGCTGTCACCCTTTCGCCTGAGAACGAAAATGGCGGCTCTCATTTGATACAGGGAGTTCACAAATGAATGCCATCGATCCATCCGTAATCCGCCGCGCTGCCACACCGGTCACCTCACACCACGCCTTACGTACGGCAGGTGAAGCGAAATGACCGACTACCTCGATTTGAAAACCCCAGGCCTCACGCACTTTTCCTTCCAGGCCAATCAAGCGCTGTTCCGCACCAATCGTGGTGTGCCATTAATCGCCGCCCTTTCGCACGCCTCACACTTGCTTCACATCTCGAAGCTACTCACTGCAGATTCCACAGTCTCTCGCGACCCTGATCTTCACGCTTATGCCTCACAGTATTTGCAGGAATTGAGCAAGGCGCTGATCGATGATGTCGTGAAAGTGATGGATGCGCCGCCGGACAAGCCGTTGATGTAAATCACCCACATGAAGCCCTCGTTGATGCGAGGGCTTCTTGTGTTTCAAACCTGACTGATCTCAAACACAAACGAAATCCTGCGTTGACTCGCACTCCACACATACCGCAAATGCTTGCCCTGCTTCGGAATCGATACCGCCGGCGGCCGAAACGCGGCGACGCATTCATGGCCCGGCAGACGAACGCTGTTGTAGAGCAGGCCCCAGGATTCAGACTCGCGCAGTTGTCGGGCAAACGCCTGTGACGGGCCATAGGCTTCCGGATCGGGTTGATGCAAATGTGCAAAACCATCACGAACATCGTGCAGCGGCTTAACCACACGATTGACGTAAGTACGCATGGTCAACTCAAGATCCGCTTCGTTGGTGGCCGCGAGGAAACGTTCCTGGTGATAGCAGGTTTCGGCGATGGCCGCGGCCTGGCTGCTGGCGGCGTAGTAGACGCCGAAGGTGCCATCGGTGAAGCGGCTGCTTTTGCCGATGTGGGTAAACGCCGCCATCACCGGGGTTGAACCGGGGCCGGAGAGCCGATCTTCGGGGCGCACGCGGGCGAGGACGCCGGCCTGCTCGATCAGGCGATCATTGGTCAGTGCTTCCAGCGCGTAGGCGACTTCCAGGTCTTCGGGGTCGAGCACGTCTTCGAACAACGCAATCGGCGGGAAGCTGCTGTTGACGATCCGGTAGGCCTTCGGCCATTGCGGCTCGGCCAGCGGCGGGGCCTTCAACCGCGCACCCCGTCGAGGTAGCGGCGTACGTCGGCGATGTCGACCACCCTCCCCGCCAGCATGTAATCCAGCGCGGTCCGGCCATTGAATGGCGCAGCCGTGTTGGGGCTGCTGACCCATGTATAGGCGCGCTCGCGGCTATTGCTGAAGATGATGCTCAGCGCCTTGTGAATACCCATCAGGTAGGAGATCCGCTCAAGGGTGTCGTTAGGCAGACGTATGTTCGGCAGGTGTTTGTACTTGTAGAACGTGGTGTTGCCGACGCCGCCCAGCAGCGTGCGCTGCTGCTCGGCGTTGCAACCCCAGCGCTCCATGAGGTTGAAGAAGAACTTCAGCGCGACGCGCCCGGCCTCGGGGACGTCGAGTTGTTCACGCGGGGTGAGGGCTGGGGATGAGGTAGGCATAGACGCCTCCTGATTTTTTGTCTTAGCTGAAGACTAGTACATAACTGTAATTTTTTTGAGTTTTGATACACAAACGAACAATCGTAACTATCAACGCATAGACGCCGGAGTTAAGCCCGGCTGATGTATTTCTGCGCTATTTAAACAATTCTGAATGGCTCCCTAGATCCACAAACGTGATCAGGTCTGGGCGCGTGTTCTCGTAAATCATCAGAAAATCGCCACCGATATGACACTCGCGGAATCCAGACCAATCTCCAGTCAGCGCATGATCCAGATATTCTGCCGGTAACTGCTGCCCCAAAAACAACATCGCCATCACCTTCCGGACGTCGTTCATGTCTCGCCTTCCGGCGCGGTTATAACGATCCCAAGACTTCTTGAATTCAGAAGTCTGCGCACACTGTTTAGGCCGATCAGCGCGTTTTTGCGTTTTCTCCGGTTTCGCCATCAGCAGTCCTCAGCATGTCGTCTATCGAGTCGAAACGCTGACGGATTTCTCGTGCTTCCATCATTGCGCGGGCCGTTTTCTCTGATGGAACTCGCACCTCGAAGGGAAGCCCCTGAGTGGCAACAACCTGCCGCAGAAAAAGTCGCATGGCGTCGCTAATGCTCAGCCCGCAAGCGTTCAAGACTTCAGTGGCACGCGCTTTCAAATCCTCATCAATGCGGCAGCGCACATCGGTAGTTTTCAGTAGTGCAGCCATTTCCATTACCTCATCGTGATTTTGTAGCTACATAAGCGCTACCTCTACATTGTTGTCGGAGGGATCTTCGTCGGTCAACGCGAAGTTGATAGGTGGTTATCTACCGCCATGGCTCGCATGCCAGACGACCATTTCAACTCCTTTGACAGGTAGGTGCTATCAGCTGAATCGTTACTTTTCCTGAGACCTATCTGCGCATGACGCAGGGAAAAACCCCGGATGATGTAAGCTGTTTCTCTTCAAAAAAAATCGTCCCACGCACCAAAACCACGCACTTTTCTTGACCCCAATCACCCCCACGTCATCAAAAATCCCGATCCTGTGTCAGCTTCCAGCCATCGGCAGGGACATCAATTCGCTACTAAACCCGCGACAACTATGCTCAGGTGCTGGAATATAGCCGGCATATGACGCCGGACCGGCAGTCTCGTAAACAACAATACCCAGCCCACTTCAGAGGGCATTACCCATGGATAGCAGAACCTTACGCAACCTCATGCGCATCGTGCAGACCGGCTCGTTGTCGGCCGCAGCCGAACATTCGTGCCTGACTGTGCAGGCCCTGGCCGCGCAGTTGAACAAGGTCGAAGAGCAGTTCGGTTTCCGCTTGTTTCGACGTTCCAACAAAGGGTTGACGCTTACGCCGCAAGGCACGGAGCTGACGCCCTACATGGACAAAGTGCTGATTGCCACGCGACAGATGGAAGAAAAGGTCGAGGCGCTCAAGGTACCCGGCCAGCGCACATTGAAGGTTGCGTTGAACAACACGTTGTCGTCTGACTTCAACCGGCGAATGATCGGACGCCTGATTGAGGTGTTTCCCGATTACCAGATGGAATTCAGCTACGCCGAGTCGATGGAAAACCTCAGCAAGCTGAAGAATGAGGACTTTGACCTCGCGGTGCTGATCGGCCCGCAGCGGCCGGGTTTGCCGAGCATTGTTTTGCCGGATGTGCAGGTGCAGGTGGTCGGTGCCCATTGCGGGCAGGAAAACGATCCACTGACGTTGCTGGGCAACAAGTTTCAGGTGCGTCCTGCGGAAGATTGTCCGTATTCCCACAGCTTCCTGCGTTTTCTCGACGCCGGACTGGGCAATCACGAGAACGGTCAGCGCATGGTCTATTCCTGCAGCGAGACCCTGACGCTGTCGTTGATCACGCAGATGGACGCAGTCGGCATGGTGTCGCGTGAGGCCGCGCAAAAGAACGGCCTGACGATCTTCCCCGGTTTCGAGGATTTTCTCGAAGTGCGTCTGGCGGTGAACAACCCGAACCTGTCAGGCCAGGCCCTGAACGACGTGGTCGATCTGCCGCTACATGAACGAGCCGAGCGCAATGTACGCAGCCGTCCCAACCGCCACACTGAGAAAGAGGTTTTTGCTGAAATACGCACATAGCAACGTCGGAATGGCTGCATAAAATTCCGGGCGATCGAGCTGTAGGTGCTGATCCTTGATCAACAAGGGTGTCAGGCTGATCGCAGCGACGATCGCCACCGGCAGGTATTCCAGCGCCCGCGCAACGAATGGCGGCCAGTGCTCGGTGTTGACTTGCAGCGGCAGCGCGCGTGGCAGGAAGGTCACGGCCATCATCAGCGCGACCACCAGGATCAGGAACGTTTGGTCAGGCATACACCCACTCCGCAGCCCACAAACGTGGCGATGAATACGTTGAATGGCGAAGTGCCGACCAGGCTCAGCGCGCCCATGCAAACGACGGCAGCCGCGGCGGCGATGAGTTTGTTGCGGGTGTTACACAGCGACACCAGCACGTAGAGCATCATCGCGGTCAGTGCGTAGTCGAGCTGATATTTGATCAGGTGCGATGCATATTGCGCGCAGACGGCACCCAACAATCCGCCCAGCACCCATGAGGTGTGGCAGAACAGGTTGAAGCCGATCAGGTAACGGATGTTGACCGGCGCGCCGGTGCCCAGCTTGACGCTGTGAAACGCGAAGGATTCGTCGGTCAGTCCACCGGCGTAGGCCCAGCGTTCCATGCGGCTCAGGCCCAATGCGCGCAGGGCCTTGGCCATGTACACCGACATCAGCATGTGCCGCGCATTGATCAGGAAGGTGGTCAATACGATGGTGGTCAGCGAAGCACCGCTGGAGATCAGCGCCAGCGCGGCGAATTGCGAAGCGCCGGCGTAGACGAATAAACACATCGCCACCGGCAGCCACATCGGCAGCCCGGCATTGACGGCCATCAGCCCGAACACGAATGACACCGTGAAGTAACCGGCCACCACCGGGCTGGCTTCGGCAAACGTGCGCGATGGCTGATGGGCAGCCATCAGCGGCGCACTGCCGGACGTTTCATTCATAGATCCCTCTCAAATGTCCGCTCGCCGTGGGGTTCGCAAAAACCCTGGGCAGTCCAGAATCGCTTGCCCGCGAGGTTAGCATCGTCGACGAACAGAAACATCCGTAATACACCGACCCGTTTCATGTCGGACGACGCCGCTTCCACCAGCCGCTGGCCGACGCCCTGGCTGCGATAGCGTGGGCTGACAGCCAAGTGGTTGATGGTGCCGCGACTACCAAGCATGCCGCCGAGCACCGCACCGACGATCTCGCCCGCGACATCGAAGGCCAAATAGGCCGTGGTGGTCTTCTGGATCAACACGCCGCGCAGGCATTTGGCATCCTGCCATTCGCAGAACGACACTTCGTCGAACTGGCGGAAGAAGCGCTCCATGCGCTGCGCGTCCTTGGCGGTGGCGCGTCGCAGCACCACCGGCGTCGAGCACTCGACGCCATCGATTGGGGTGATCTGATTAGCGAACAATGTCGAAAGCGGTCCCGGGCCGCGAGAAGGAAATCGCCAGAATCTGCCGGTACGCCATGGCATGCGTGTGAGGGTTGCGCGCGGGGGTCACGTAGTGGCGCATATCGCGGTCAAGGAAGTAAGTGGTGTCGAGAATTTCCTGGTAGGTGGTCGACGCCAATTGATGCTCGTGGATATCGTAAAGACGACTCTCGGCACCCTCGACATTGTTGCGTCCCCAGAAGTGCACGCCGCTGAACGGATAACCGTCGCAGTGAATCCCTTCCGGGGTGATTTCCAGTTGCTTGCCGGGTTTGATCTCGATGCGGATCTGATGGATCTGGCACTGCCAGATTTCATCGTGCAATTCTTCCGGCAGCACGCTTTTGTACACTTCAAAATCGGTGTCGATCAGGCTGCGCATCACCGGCGAAGTGATCACTTCATCAGAGAAGTCCTGAAAATGCCGCACAACACCGCCCACATAGGCGTTGTTCTCCTTCGACTGCACGTAGGCGCGATGCTCGAGTTGCTTGAGCTCACGTGTTTTCGGGTTGTATTCAAAGTCGCTGTAACGACGGTAACGCATGCCGGCTTCGGCCTGACCGTAGTAACTGTCAGGCTCCATGTTTTCCCAACTTTTGGTCAGTCTGACGAAGTCGGCAAAATGACCGTAGAGATTGAAGTCACCACCCTGGACGTTGACATATTTGTCGCGCCGTAGCGATTCGCCCACTTCTCTGTTCAAAACGATCATTACCAAATTCTCCGCTGCGTTGAGCGGCCTAATCTATTAGGTGGAGAATTTGCGTCCATGAGAAAGAATTTCAGGCATTTAAAGCGCTGCTTGAAACGGTACTTGAAGACGCTTCAAAACAACTTTTACGTGACAAAAACACGGGTTTTTTACGGTTTTTGCGAAAAAGACGTCGAAAAAAAACCCCGAGCCAGTCGGGGTTTTCTCATGTTTCTTACACCGGATCGTTCATCAGAAGATGTTGATCGGGTAGTCCACGAATACACGCAGCTCGTTGCCGCTGACGTTGTACTCGCTGGATTTCTGCGACACGCGCAGGATCGAGCTGCGCAATTTCACGCTCAAGTCTTTCGCCGGACCACTTTGTACGACGTATTTGACCTGGTTGAAAATCTCGCGCTCGGTGCCGCCTTCGCTGGTGGAGGTGGTGATGTTGTCGCCACGCACATAAGCGAAGTTGTAGCTCAGACCCGGTACGCCGAATGCGCCGAAGTCCAGGCCGTAGCCCAACTGCCAGCTGCGCTCGTCTTCTGCGTTGAAGTCCGACCAGTAGGAGTTGGCCAGGTAAATGGTGTTGCCACCGTCACCGACACGACCTTGCTCTTTCTGATAGCCGCCGTAGGCGTAGCCCAGGTTGCTGTCGCCGGTGGAGCGCTGATGCGCCACGGTGAACGAGTGCGGGCCGGTGGCGAACGTTGCTGCCAGGCTCCAGATCTTGTTGTCATCACCGGTAGCGCCACTTTCGCGGACGTAAGAGTCGTCCAGCTTGGTGCGATAGCCGTTGAAGTCCAGGGTCAGGGACTGATCCTTGTCGATCGGGAACACGTAGTTGGCGTTCACGTATTGCTTCTTCAGCACGTCTTCGACGTCGGAAGCGTACAGCGCCGCCTTGAATTGTTCGGTGAACTGATAGCTGCCGCCCAACACGTTGATCGCCTTCAGACCACCGCTGTCACGGCCTTCAGCGCTTTTGCGCGACTCGGCAGTGAAACGACCGGCGTCCAGTTGCAGGCCTTTGATCTCTTTGGAAGTGATCAAGGTACCGGTGTAGCTTTCCGGCAGCAGACGCGAATTGTCATAGTTCAGCACCGGCAGGGCCGGCATCTGGTCACCGTAGGTCAGCACGGTGTTGGACAGACGGAATTTGACCGCAGCGCCGCCCTTGGACAAGTCATTGGCAGGCTTGCCGCTGTCGCCACGTTTGAAGAAGTCGATACCGCCGGCACCGCTGCGATCTTCGCTGCGTTCCAGGTTCAGGGCGTACAGGCCGAAAGCATCAACACCCACGCCGATGGTGCCTTGGGTGAAGCCGGACGAGAACGTACCGATAGCTGCTTGGCCCCACTCGGATTTGTCCGCGTTGCCGTCTTTGTAATCACGGTTGATGTAGGCATTGCGCAGCAGCACTTTGAGGCTACTGTCTTCTACAAAACCCTTGGACTCGGCCTGGCCGTCAGCCATGGCCTGTGTGGCACTCAACATCCCCAGTGCGATCAGACTGATTCGCTTGTTCAACATTTTGTTTTCCTTATTACGGGTTGAAACGCGCTGTGTCGAACGGCTGAAACGGCGCTATTGCACTCTTTTTTCACCCCGAAACAAAAAGACCCGCCCACGGTAAAACCGTGTCGGGCCCTTTTATTATTTTTGAGTCATGGCGGTTGGCCACAGGCGTTGGGCCGAATCGTAGCCGCGCCCTCAATAATGTGTCAATTTCAAGAATCGTCTTTAAATAGGTAAAAATCGTCTAAGAATCGTAAATTTTGCGATAGCGCATTGCTCGGAAATGCGCTTAACCAGTGAATCCGGCGCGATTACGCGCAGCCATCGAGATCGCATAGCGCGGGGGATGGAGCCGGCTCATCGGCCACAACCGCTTGCCCTAACCAATCAGCAAAGGCCTGCGGTTTACCTAACCACGGGCTGATGTCGATCAAGGTGAATTGCCCGTCCTGCTCCAGCGCCAATGTCGGAAAGCCCTGGCCGCCGAGTCGGGCCAGCAACGCGCGACTGGCTTTTACCTGCGCCTGGGGATCAACGGACTTAAACACCATCACGAAAGTTGTCTGTACGTAACCCATCTGCGCCGCGACATCGAACAGTACAGACTCATCGGCAATCCGCCGCCCCTCCACGTAATGAGCGGTCTGCAAACACCCGAGCATCTGCAAACCGCGACCGTCGATGGACTCTGCCGCCATGACCGCAGCGATGGGTGGCGTTGAGTCGAACACCGCTGAGTGATCACGCAACAGACCTTCGAAATACGCTTCGCCAAACGGCTGCCCGGTATATTCGGCGATGCGCCGGTCGTGAGGCATGACGTAATCGCGCAGTTGCGGCGAAACACGCTGGCGATTCGCGCCGCTCATCATTCCGCCCGCATGGGCAACGACCGGCAGCACTTGCTTCGCCGCTTGCACCAACGGTTTGGCGCCGTAGCACCAGCCGCACAATGGATCGTAAATGTAGTGAAGGATCATGAGAGAACTCCGGCAACCAAACGGGGAAAATCGATGGCGGCAGATTATCCCTGCGTGCATTGGGGAAAAACGCCGGAATGGCTCTCAGACTGTTTCGCGAATCGGTCGAATGGGTTGCCTTGTTCGGCTACCGCTTCAAGCCCCCTCCCACAGGTTCAATGTTCGCCATGGTTTTCCATCGCGCATAAAAAAGCGCCGCCATCCCGGCAGCGCTTTTACCAATCCTTGTTGTTTTTCTTATCCTTGCATCACAGCCCACAACGCTTCCAGTTCGGCCTCGCTGAACAGGTCAGCGGGATAGCGCTCAATCATCATCCGGCGCGGATCAGGTTCCCTGATCTGACGCGTTCCATTGGACTTCAAAAAGTGCGCGACAATCTGGAGCGATTCGCCGTTTACGGCCATGGGATGCGAATTCCGCTCGCTGATTACGTTCACTTCGGCGTTCATTTCAGCGCTCTCTCCCCGTTCGTGAGCGGCTAAGTTATCCAAGGTATATGACAGAACTGTTGAAGTTCCCCCCCTCCCTAGTGCGCGGTATCCGATACAAGAGCTATGCCAAGGTTTCCGATTTGTCGACAGGCGGATACAAAGAAGCCCGCGGTCCAGCAGGACCGCGGGCTTCTTCGCACCCATCGAAAATAACTTGCTGCCCGGGTGATTTATTAATCAACTCAGGCTGTTACGTCTCAACTCACTCTTTGTGCGGAGCTGGCTGCTGTTGGGTAAGGCAGTGAATATTGCCGCCGCCCAGTAACAATTCGCGGCCCGGCACCATCACCACTTCGTGCTGCGGGAACAGCTTCTGCAGGATTTCCCGCGCAGGCGCGTCCATCGGATCGTCGAAGCTCGGCGCGATGACGCCACCGTTGACGATCAGGAAGTTCACGTAGGAACCGGCCAGGCGCACGGAAGGGTTGCGCTCCTGCGTACCGTCCACCGGATCGACACCGGCGCACTCTTCTTCAGTCGCGTACAGCGGCCCTGGAATTGGCATCTTGTGCACCGTGAATGGGCGGCCCTTGGCGTCGGTGCTGCTTTGCAGCACGTTCATTGCGGCCTGGCAGCGCGGGTAATTCGGATCCTGCGGATCGTCGGTCCACGCCAGCAATACTTCGCCCGGGCGCACGTAGCAGCAGAAGTTATCCACATGGCCGTCGGTTTCGTCGTTGAACAGGCCATCCGGCAACCAGATGATCTTATCCACCGACAGATTGTCACGCAGCACCGCTTCGATCTCTTCGCGACCCAGATGCGGATTGCGGTTGTGGTTGAGCAGGCACTCTTCGGTGGTGATCAGCGTGCCTTCACCGTCGACGTGAATCGAACCGCCTTCCAGCACAAAACCTTCGGTGCGATAACGCGGGCTGCGCTCGATTTCGAGGATCTTGCCACCGACCTGCGAATCACGGTTCCACGGCGAATACAGACCGCCTTCAAAACCGCCCCAGGCATTGAAATCCCAGTTCACACCGCGTACTTCGCCGCTGTTGTTGATGACGAAAGTCGGGCCGCTGTCACGCACCCAGGCGTCATCGCTGGACATCTCGACCACCCGAATATTCGGTACATCGAGGCGTGCACGAGCGTTCTCGTACTGACCGGCCGACACCGCGACCGTCACCGGTTCGAACCGCGCAATGGCTTTGGCCACGGCCGCATGCGCGGCTTGCGCCGGCTTGCCACCCAGGCGCCAGTTGTCCGGACGCTCGGGCCAGATCATCCAGGTCTGGGTCTGCGGCGCCCACTCGGCCGGCATGTAGAAGCCATCGTCACGCGGGGTACTTTTCAAGGTGGTCATCGGATCAGGACTCCAGGGAACCGTCGAGGGGATGCGAAGCAATGGCGACTTTATAACCGATAAATATCGGCATTAAAAGCCAACAAACATCCAGACATCTAAAATCAAACAACTATTATCGATATAAATCTGAATCTCTGTAGGAGCTGCCGCAGGCTGCGATCTTTTGATTTTGAAGAGCCAGATCAAAAGATCGCAGCCTGCGGCAGCTCCTGCAGGGGTCTGGTTTAGAGGCCTTCCTCGAGCACCCGATCCAGCATGTCGACAAAGAAATCCACACTGCGCTGCGAGGTGACCATCGGCGGTTTGATCTTGAGAATGTTCAGGTCATCCCCGGTCGGCTGCATGAAGATCCCCAGCTCGCGCAGGCGATCGCACAACAGCGTGGTCTCCTCGGTGGCCGGCTCCAGCGTCTCGCGGTTGCGGATCAGCTCCACCCCCAGATAGAAACCCGAACCATGCACCGCGCCCACCAGCGGATGTTTATCGATCAAGGCTTCCAGGCGCGCCTTGAAATGCCCGCCCACCACCCGGGCGTTTTCCCAGAGCTTTTCTTCTTCCATCACATCCAGCACCGCCATGCCGATCTGGCAGCTCACCGGACTGCCGCCGGCCGACGAGAAGAAATAACCTTCCGCTTCCAGTGCCTCGGCGATTTCCCGACGCGTAATCACCGCGCCCAGCGGCTGGCCATTGCCCATGCCCTTGGCCATGCAGATGATGTCCGGCACCACGCCTTGCTCTTCGAAGCCCCAGAAAACGTGACCCATGCGCCCATATCCGACCTGCACTTCATCGGCGATGCACACCCCGCCCTGGGCCCGCACCAGCGCATAGACCTGTTTCAGATAACCGGGCGGCAGGGAAATCCCGCCGGCGTTGCCATACACCGGTTCACAGATGAAACCGGCCAATTGGCGCTCCTGCGCGGCGATATGCGCCAGTTGCGTTTCGACGCTGCGTACATAATCCGGCGCAGAATCCAGGCCACGGAATTCGCCACGATAGAGGTTCGGCGCAGTCACCGGATGTACCCAGTCCGGGCGGCTTTCCAGCGCTCGCGGGTTGTCGGCAACCGACGTCGACACCGCATCGGCGCCGACCGTCCAGCCGTGATAGGCCTCCAGCACGCTGAGCATGTCGCGGCCGCCGCTGTAGGCCCACGCCAGCCGGATCGCCAGGTCGTTGGCCTCGCTGCCACTGTTGACCAGAAACACCCGGTCCATGCCTTCCGGCGCCAGCTTCAGCAAGCGTTCGGAAAACTCCGCCACCGCCGCATAGTTGAAGCGCGAGTTGGTGTTGAGCAGCGACCACTGTCGCGCCGCCACCTGCGCCATGCGCGGATGACCATGGCCGAGCACTGCGACGTTGTTGAGCATGTCGAGGTAGGAACGGCCCTGCATGTCGATCAGGTGATTGCGCCAGCCACGCTCGATGCGCGGCGGGTCGACGTAATAATGTTTTTGCGTGCGGGCGAAACTGGCGTCACGTCGTTCGAGCAGGGATTTGGCGTCCAGCTCCGGTTCGGCATCGCAGGCCAGCCCCAGCAGCGTGGCTGGCGAAGGACACAACGCCTGCCATGCGGCCGCGCGCGAAGGGCTGCAGAACAACGGCGCATCCAGCGACGCAACGCGGCTCAACTGCACCTTCAACGGGCCATCGACCGACCCCAGCACCTGACCTTTGACCAGCGCCGCGCCACCGTGCAACGAGGCGCTCACACCCCACAGGCGCACGCTGAGCTGGGGTCCGTCGAGTTGCAGCACACCGTCCGCCGCGCCATGCAGCACACCGGCAAACGGTGCTTCCACCGCCGCACCCTGCGGCACGCGCAACTCAACGTGCAGCGGGAACGTCTGGGGCTCGACCGCACTGTCGGGGCGCGTCTGCGACAGGCGATATTGTCCGTAACGGCTCGCCGCCAGACCATGCGCGGCAGCGGCTTCGGTCAGCAGCTGTTGATCAATGCCCGGTTGCTCCCAGTTGCCCGCTTCGAAATGCGGACTCAGGACGCCAAGATCGATCAGCGCAAATTCTCGCCCGACCAGTTCCGGCAGCAGCGGCGCGAAACCCTCACCGCCGATGGCCGGCAGCGGCTGGCCGACCGCCGTGAGAATCGCCGCCTCCATCAGCGCCAGCGGCACTGAAGTCGCTACGTGGAAGATTTCCCACTCATGTTCAAGGTTGTCGCGGCTATAGGTGTTGCCCGGATCGATGCTGACCTGTTGCTCGCCACTGAGCACCAGCACCGCCGCCCGCGCCACGATCAACGGCCACAACGCCAGCAGCTCTTCATGTTGCAGCGGATTGACCGCGTGATAGGCCTGCACCGCCGGCAGAATCACAAACGGATCACCCCCGGCATGGTGCAGCAGCGCCGCGCACGTCACCGACAGGTCAGTGATGCGCCAGGTGCGCACCAGATCACCGAAGTCGATCACGCCCTGCAATTGCCAATGACGCTTGGCATCGCGTTGCCAGACGGCATTATCGTCGGTGATGTCCATGTGGATCGCCTGCACCGGCAGCTTGTCCTGCAGCGGCTGCAAGCGACGTTCGGCCTGCTCGGCGGCGCCCGCGATCAGTGCGCGCTGGCGTTCATCCTTGATCACCGGCAGCAGGTGGCTGATCAACGCACTGGCATGGCGCGCGTCCCATTGCAGCGTGCGCTGCAGGCCCGGGTGATCGAAGCCGGCCAGGGCCAGATCCATCTCGCCACACAGCCGACCGAAACCGGCCACCACGTCGTGGCCCAAGTGATCAAGATGCGTCAGCGGCTGACCTTCGATGTAGTCCAGCAATCGCACGTGCACCGGCTCGCCGTCGGCTTCCAGCGACAACAGATCCGCGCCATTGCTGGCAGGGATCACCCGGGGTACGTGCACTGACGAGTGTTCGGCAAGGTACTTGAGGCCTGCATGCTGAGCCTGCAACTCGACCAGTGCATAGTCGCCGCGGCAGATTTTCAGGACAAAGCGCCCACGCTCGCTGTCGACCCGATAGTTCAGATCCTGCTGACTGCCCAGCGCCTGTAACGTGCCGCTGAGCCCGTAATGCTCCGCCAACCACTGCCGGGCCTGCGCCTCAGAGACCTGTGGGCTGGGCAAACTGGCGCGATGAATCAACGTGGCGAGCGGCATGGGACGACCCCTGAAATTTTATTAGGCGCCTATATCGCCATTGCTGCAGACGATGCGCAACCCCCGACCGGAGATATTCAGGCGCTCGCATCCGCCGGCACTTTGCGCAAGAATGTCGGCCATTCACACCTATCTGGACAACCTCATGAATGTAATCACCACCGATCTGCCCGGTGTTCTGATCATCGAACCCAAGGTATTTGGTGACGAGCGCGGCTACTTCTACGAGAGTTTTAACGCCAAGGCATTCCAGGAAGCGACCGGCCTGGACACTCGGTTCGTTCAGGACAACCACTCGCGCTCACAGAAAGGCGTGCTGCGCGGCCTGCATTACCAACTGCAGAACACTCAAGGCAAACTGGTTCGGGTCACCGCCGGTGAAGTGCTTGATGTGGCGGTGGACATTCGCCGCAGCTCGCCGCACTTCGGTCAATGGGCTGCCGTACGCCTGTCGGCTGAAAACCACCGTCAACTGTGGATCCCGGAAGGTTTTGCCCATGGTTTCGTGGTGCTGAGCGAATTCGCCGAATTCCTCTACAAAACCACCAACTACTACGATCCATCGTCCGAGCGCAGCATTCGTTGGAACGACCCCGCACTGGGCATCGACTGGCAACTGGACGAAGCGCCGAAGCTGTCGGCCAAGGATCAGGTCGGCGCGCTGCTCAAGGACGCTGACGTCTTCGCCTGAGCCTAGGCATAATGCGCCTGTCACTACAGGCGCATTCGGCTCATGAAACCTACCCTTCCCCGCAGACCCCGCTGGCGCAGCCTCGCCCTGCTGGCCCTGTGTCTGGCGCCGCTGCTATGGCCGCTTGAGCATCTGGCCGAGCGCTATTACCGCAGTGAACTGGCCGGGCAAAACCGCCAGACCCTCGACCTCTACGTCGCCAACCTGCTGGGCACCCTGCACCGCTATGAAGTGTTGCCGCAGATCCTCGGCGACCTGCCGGCCCTGCGCGCCGTACTCGGCGCACCGGACGACGGCGTCACCCAGGGCAACGCCAATCGCCTGCTGAAAAACATCGCCGCACAGACCGGCGCCGAAGTCATGTACCTGATGGACACCAGCGGCCAGACCCTGGCGGCGTCGAACTGGGACAAACACGACAGTTTCGTCGGACGCAATTTCGCTTTCCGTCCGTATTTCAGCGAGGCCATGGCTGGGCGTCTGGGACGCTTCTTCGGCCTCGGCACTACGTCGGCCAAACGCGGTTATTTCTTCGCCGCCGCCGTGCGCAACGGCGAAAAAATCATCGGTGTGCTGGTGATCAAGGTCGACCTCGATCACACCGAAAGCCTGTGGGGCAAAACCCCGGAACAACTGTTGGTGACCGACCATAACGGCGTGGTCATCCTCACCTCGCGCCCGGAGTGGCGTTTTCGTTCGACCCGGACGTTGAGCGACACCGAGCGCTCGGCGATCACCGCGATCCTGCCCTATCCGACCCGCGAGCCGCGTCCGCTGAACCTCAGCGAAAACGCCTGGTTGACGCAGACCGTGAACATCGCCGAAACCGGCTGGAGCGTCAGCATCCTTGCCCCGCGCACGCTGATCGATCGTCCGGTGCGCACCGTTGTCGCCATCGGTGGCGCCACGCTGTTGGTGGTGATGCTCCTGCTCGGCTTGATGATGCAGCGCCGTCGACATTACCTGGAACGTATTGCCTTCGAAGCCAAGGCCCGCCGTGAACTCGAAGGCCGGGTGGCCGAGCGGACCAGCGATCTGGAAGGCCTCAACCGGCGCCTCAAGCAGGAAGTGCTGGAGCGCGAACAGGCTCAGCAGGAGCTGGTGCGTGCCCAGGACGATCTGGTCCAGGCCGGCAAACTCTCGGCACTGGGCACGATGTCGGCGAGCATCAGCCACGAGCTCAACCAACCGCTGGCGGCGATCCGTAGCTACGCGGAAAACGCCGAAGTACTGCTTGATCACCAACGCACCGAAGACGCCCGTGGCAACCTCAAACTGATCAGCGAACTGACCGGGCGCATGGCCTCGATCATCGCCCACCTGCGTGCCTTCGCCCGCCGCGACCGCCATGCTCCGGAAAGCGTCGCCCTGCAACCGGCGCTGGATGATGCATTGGCATTGCTGGCCAAACGGCGCCGCAGCATGGAAGTCGAGCTGATCCGCGACCTGCCCGCCGCCACCCTGTGGGTAGAGGCCGGGGAAACCCGACTGCGCCAGGTGCTCGGCAATCTGCTGGCCAACGCCCTCGATGCGCTGACCGAAAAAGGCCCGCCGCGCAAATTGTGGCTGAGTGCCGAATCCACGGCCGAAGGCGTCAATCTGTACATTCGCGACAACGGCCCGGGCTTTTGCATGGAAGCCCTCGGCCGCGCCAGCGAGCCCTTCTACACCACCAAGACCCGCACTCAGGGGCTTGGTCTGGGGCTGGCGATCTGTGAAACCCTGATGCGCGCCTTCGGTGGTGAACTGTCGTTCGCCAACCACAAGCAAGGTGGCGCCTTGATCACCCTGCGGCTGCGCGCCGGCGCGCCCGGGGTCAGCCTGCAACCGTCCGAGGATCGAAGTGCATGACCATCGACAATCGTATTCAGGTGGTGTTGATCGACGACGATCCGCACCTGCGTCAGGCCCTGGGCCAGACCTTGGACCTGGCCGGGCTGAAAATCCTCCCGTTGTCCGAGGCCAAAGGTCTCGCCGCGCAACTGGAGCGTGACTGGCCCGGCGTGGTGGTCAGCGACATCCGCATGCCGGGCATGGACGGCCTGGAGCTGTTGAGCGAATTGCACGCTCAGGATCCGGAGCTGCCGGTGCTGCTGATCACCGGCCACGGCGACGTGCCGCTGGCAGTGCAGGCGATGCGTGCCGGCGCCTATGACTTTCTGGAAAAACCGTTCGCCAGCGATGCCCTGCTCGACAGCGTGCGCCGCGCCCTCGCCCTGCGCCGGCTGGTGCTGGACAACCGCAGCCTGCGCCTGGCCCTCAGCGACCGTAACGAATTGAGCGCGCGACTGGTCGGCCATTCGGCGCCGATGCTGCGCCTGCGCGAGCAGATCGGCGCGCTGGCGGCGACCAAGGCGGACGTGCTGATTCTCGGTGAAACCGGCGCCGGCAAAGAGGTCGTGGCCCGTGCGCTGCACGACTTGTCGAGCCGACGTAACGGGCCGTTCGTGGCGATCAACGCCGGCGCCCTGGCGGAATCGGTGGTCGAAAGCGAGCTGTTCGGGCATGAACCGGGCGCCTTCACCGGGGCGCAGAAACGCCGGATCGGCAAGTTCGAATTCGCCAACGGCGGCACACTGTTCCTCGATGAAATCGAAAGCATGAGCATGGACGTGCAGGTGAAACTGCTGCGCATGCTGCAAGAGCGTGTGGTCGAACGTCTGGGTGGCAATCAGTTGATCCCGCTGGACATCCGCGTCATCGCCGCGACCAAGGAAGACCTGCGGCAAGCCGCCGATCAAGGACGCTTCCGCGCCGACTTGTATTACCGCCTGAACGTGGCGCCGCTGCGCATTCCGCCACTGCGCGAGCGAGGCGAAGATGCGCTGGTGCTGTTCCAGCACTACGCCGATGAAGCCAGCGCCCGCCATGGTCTGCCGCCGCACGAACTGCAACCGGCGCAACGCGCCTTGCTGTTGCGCCACACCTGGCCCGGCAATGTGCGCGAACTGCAGAACGCCGCCGAACGTTTCGCCCTCGGTCTGGAGCTGGCGCTGGACAACAGTGGAAGTGAAGGCGGCGGCACCGCCGTGGAAGTCATCAGTGGCGGCCTGAGCGAGCAAGTGGAAAACTTCGAGAAATCGTTGATTGCCGCCGAACTGGCGCGCTCGCACAGTTCGGTGCGCAGCCTCGCCGAAGCCCTGGGCATTCCGCGCAAGACCCTGCACGACAAACTGCGCAAGCACGGCTTGAATTTCGCCGACAGTAACGCCCATGGAGACGAAGCCGAATGAGCCGCGACAGTCGCTATCTGGAATCGGTGCTGCATCACGACATTCCCCTGACCCGCGAGATGGGCCTCAAGGTCCTCGGCTGGCACGAGCAGCAGTTGAGCCTGCACTTGCCGCTGGAGCCGAACGTCAATCACAAGAGCACCATGTTCGGCGGCAGTCTCTACTGCGGCGCGGTGCTGGCGGGTTGGGGCTGGCTGCACCTGCGCCTGAAGGAAGAAGGCATTGAAGACGGGCACATCGTGATTCAGGAAGGGCAGATCAGCTATCCGCTGCCCGTGACCGGTGATGCCACGGCGATTTGTCCGGCCCCGCAGGCGGCGGTCTGGAAGAAGTTTCTGGCGATGTATCAGCGCTACGGACGCGCGCGATTGACCCTCGATACGCGAATCGTCAACACCGGCAGTGATGAGGATGCAGTGACGTTTCGCGGGCAGTACGTTTTGCACCGCTGAAGCAAAAGATCGCAGCCTTCGGCAGCTCTACAGGGAAATGCTAAATCCTCTGTAGGAGCTGCCGCAGGCTGCGATCTTCTGATCTTATGAGCGGGCCAGCTCCAATAGTCTCGCGCGCCAAGCCGCTTTCGCCGGCAACGCCAGAAAGAACTCATTGAGCAGCGATTCCCGCGCCGGGTAACAGAACGCGTCGCCCTGCAGATCCAGCACCTCGCCGCCTGCACCTTCGAGCACGCCCTGCGCCGCCGCGGTGTCCCACTGCGAAGTCGGCGCCAATCGCGGATAACAATCCGCCGCCCCTTCAGCCAACAGACAAAACTTCAGCGAACTGCCGATGTTTGCCAGTTGCAACTCGCCCAGGCTGGCGCTCAAACCGGCGAGCAGACGTTCCTGCTCCGCACTGGAGTGGCGACGGCTCGCCACCACGGTAAACGCTTCACCCGGCGCAAGCGCGTCACGCACCTGAATCGCCACCGGCGAACCGTCCTTGTCCCCACGCCACGCGCCGAGACCGGCACCGCCGACATAGAACCGGCCATTGGTCGGCATCGACACCACGCCAAACACCACCCGCCCGTTTTCGATCAGGGCGATGTTGACGGTGAATTCTTCGCTGCCGCTGATGAACTCCTTGGTGCCATCCAGCGGATCCACCAACCACCAGCGCTGCCACCCGGCGCGCACACTCTGCGGGATGCTGGCGTCCTCCTCGGACAGAATCGGAATACTGGAGTCCAGTGCGGTCAGCCCGGCGACGATCACGTGGTGCGCGGCCATGTCTGCTGCGGTCACCGGTGAATCATCGGACTTGGCGGTGACCTCCACGCCAGAGCGCCAGAACGGCAGAATCGCCTCGCCAGCCTGCAAGGCCAACGTAACTACCGGCGCCATTAACGGATGGGGAAACTTCATCGATATCTCACTCATGACTGAAAATACCCGCGCTGTCCCAGCAGATCGCGGGTCAGGTACAACGCCGCCAAGGCGCGCCCTTCGGAAAATTGCGGATTTTGCGCCAGCGCCGCCAGTTCACGCAGGTTAACCTTGTCGACCCGCATCGGCTCGGGCTCGTCGCCCTCCAATCGCTCTTCATACAGGTCGGTGGCCAGCACCACCTGAATCTTCTGGCTCATGTAACCGGGCGACAGCGACAACTCGGTCAGATGCTCCAACTGACGAGCGCCATAACCGGCCTCTTCCTTGAGCTCACGCTCGGCCGCGGCCAGCACATCCTCACCCGGCTCGATCAAGCCTTTGGGCAAGGACAATTCGTATTCATCAGTGCCGCCGCAGTACTCCTCGACCAGCACCGCGTGCTCACTGTCGAGCATTGCCACGATCATCACCGCGCCGTAGCCCGCGCCTTTGCCCACCAGACGCTCGTAGGTGCGTTCCACGCCATTGGAAAAACGCAGCTTCAGTTCTTCGACGCAAAACAGGCGACTGGTGGCGACAATCTCGCGGGCGAGTACAGTGGGTTTCTGGCGCATGCAAAGCTCCTTGGCGTGAACGCGCTACTATAACGCGGCTTTCCCGATTGTTTGTGTCGGATATCTTTCTACCGCTTGAGACGTTGCCATGCCTTCTTTACCGTGGTCTGACATCGATACCGTCCTGCTGGACATGGACGGTACCTTGCTGGACCTGCACTTCGACAACCACTTCTGGCTGGAACACCTGCCACAACGCTACGCCGATCTGCACGGAGTGAGCCGGGCCATGGCCGACATGGAACTGCAGCCGCTGTTCGAGCGCCATGCCGGGCAGCTGCAGTGGTACTGCCTGGATTTCTGGAGCACCGAACTGAAGCTCTCGGTACGAGAACTGAAACTGGAGACCGCGCACCTGATCGCGCTGCGTCCGGATGCCGATACCTTTCTGCAGGCGATCAAAGAGGCCGGCAAACGGGTGATCATGATCACCAACGCGCATCGCGATTCACTGTCGCTGAAACTCGAGCGAGTCGAACTGGCGCCGTATTTCGAACGGCTGATCAGCTCACACGATTACGGTTATCCCAAAGAGAACCCGCAGTTCTGGGATGCCTTGCAGGCGGATATCGATTTTGATCCGGCGCGCAGTCTGTTCATCGACGATACGTTGCCGATTCTGCGCAGTGCACGGGAATTTGGTGTGACGCATTTGTTGGCGGTGAAAGAGCCGGACAGTCGCAAGGGGCCGAAGGACACGGCCGAGTTTGCGGCAGTTGAAGATTACCGCGATTTGCTTCGGGGTCTCTGACTTCCTGCAGGAGCTGCCGAAGGCTGCGATCTTTTGACTTTGATTGTTTAAAAAACAAGATCAAAAGATCGCAGCCTTCGGCAGCGCCTACAGGGGGTGTGAGTTATTCAGGGATACGCAGGGTCTGGCCCGGATAGATTTTGTTCACGTCCTTGAGCATCGGTTTGTTGGCTTCGAAAATCTTGTTGTATTGGTTGGCATTGCCATACACCGCCAGGGAAATCGCGCTGAGGGTATCGCCTTTCTTCACTACGACAAAACGTGCCGCAGCCACAACCGGCCCGGTCACTGTGATCTGATCATCAACACTGCCCACGCCTTCGATGTTACCCACCGCCAGCAGAATTTTTTCCTTCTCTTCCTGGCTCGCTACCTCACCGGTCACCGTGACCTTGTCGCCATCCACGGTTGCCTGAACATTCGGATTGCCCAGCCCGACCTTACTGATGTGTTCCTTCAACTGCTCGCTGGCATTGGCATTACCAGGGGTCAGCAGATCGATCAGTTTCTCACCGGCCTCTTTCACAAAGCTCAACAGACTCATGGCACACACTCCTTGATTTGGATTCCAGACGTCCAAGCCTAGACCACGTTTGCCGAACCCGGTTCCAGCCCGACCAATGACCCGGCTCCGCCGCTGGCTCAAGCGGCTGGCGCGCGTCCCGCAGATCGCGGCCCCTTGCTTGATCGACGGCGTCTATCAATAGATCGACAGTAGCGATTAGACGCGACAAGTTGCCGCGCCTAGTCTTAGCGTTGATCAATCCGTCGGTGATGCCATGAACGCCAAGCGCCCCACTTGCGCGGCGCCTGCACTTCAAACGCCCGCGCCCGCCGCCAGCCAGACCTACAGTTACAGCGATCTGCCCCTTGTGGAATCGGCCAGCACCGCGCTCGCCGAGGAAGTCGCGCTGGCGATCGCCTACAACGGCATCAGTCAGGCAGTGATGCTGGTGACGCCGACGGATCTGGAAGATTTCATCGTCGGTTTCAGCCTCGGCAGCGGCATCATCGCAGACGCCAGCGACATTTATGACCTGCAACTGACCGGCGCCGGCTCGGCGCAATACGCGCAGGTAACCATAGCCAACCGCGCGTTCTGGAACCTCAAACAACAGCGCCGACAACTGGCCGGCACCAGCGGCTGCGGTCTGTGCGGCGTTGAAGCTGTCGAGCAGGCCCTGCCCGATCTGCAAGTCCTGCCCGGCGCACCACTGCCGCCCGCCGCATGGCTCGACGGTCTGCGCCAGCGCATCGGTGCGTTCCAGCCCCTCGGCCAGCACTGTGGTGCGGTACACGCCGCGGTGTTCATGAACGCCAGTGGTGAATTGCTGCTGGGCCGTGAAGACATCGGTCGGCACAACGCACTCGACAAGCTGATTGGCGGGCTGATCCGCCAGAAGATTTCCACCGACGGCGGCCTGGCGATTGTCACCAGCCGGTGCAGTCTCGAATTGATCCAGAAAGTGTTGCGCGCCGGGATCCAGACGCTGGTCAGCCTGTCCGCGCCCACCGGCCTTGCCGTGCAATGGGCCCGCCGCCACAACCTCAATCTCATCCACCTGCCGCAGAAGAATGCGCCGCGGGTCTACAGCCCAGCGATGGAGAACCAAGCGTGAGCCAACATCATCAAGCCGACCAGAAACCTGTCCCGCGCTACAAGCCTTACAAGGGCCCTGCCGGCGGCTGGGGTGCACTGATCAGTGTGGCTCAGGCCTGGTTGACCAGCGACAACGCGCTGAAAAACCTGCGCATGATGCTCAAGACCAACCAGAACGGCGGCTTCGACTGCCCGGGCTGTGCCTGGGGCGATTCGCCGGAAAGCGGCATGGTCAAGTTCTGCGAGAACGGCGCCAAAGCGGTGAACTGGGAAGCGACCAAGCGTCGAGTGGACGGCAAGTTCTTCGCCAAACACAGCGTCACCTCGTTGCTGGAGCAGAGCGACTATTGGCTTGAATACCAGGGCCGCCTGACCGAGCCGATGGTCTACGACGCGCAGACCGATCGCTACAAGCCGATCGCCTGGGACGACGCCTTCGCCCTGATCGGCAAGCACCTGCAAGCGTTGTCGAGCCCGGATCAAGCCGAGTTCTATACCTCGGGCCGCGCCAGCAACGAAGCGGCGTACCTGTATCAACTGTTCGTGCGTGCCTACGGCACCAACAACTTCCCCGACTGCTCGAACATGTGCCACGAGGCCAGCGGTGTGGCGTTGGCGCAGAGCGTTGGCGTCGGTAAAGGCACGGTCACCTTCGACGACTTCGAACACGCCGATGCGATTTTCGTCTGGGGCCAGAACCCCGGCACCAACCATCCACGGATGCTCGAGCCGCTGCGCGAAGCCGTGAAGCGCGGCGCACAAGTGGTGTGCATCAACCCGCTGAAAGAGCGTGGTCTGGAACGTTTCCAGCATCCACAGCATCCGCTGGAAATGCTCACCAATGGCGACAAACCGACCAACACCGCGTACTTCCGTCCGGCACTGGGCGGCGACATGGCGGTGCTGCGCGGCATGGCCAAGTTCCTCCTGCAGTGGGAGCGCGATGCGCAGAAGGCCGGTGACCCTGCAGTGTTCGATCACGACTTCCTCAATGCCCACAGCACCAACGTGCTGGAGTATCTCGGCGTGGTGGATGACACGCCGTGGGAGCAGATCGTCGCGCAGTCCGGTCTGACCCTTGTGGAAATCGAACAAGCGGCGCGCATGTACGCCAAAGGCAAGAACGTGATCATGTGCTGGGCGATGGGTATCACCCAGCATCGTCACTCGGTGCCGACCATCCAGGAAATCGCCAACCTGATGCTGCTGCGCGGCAACGTCGGCAAACCCGGTGCCGGCCTGTGTCCGGTGCGCGGTCACAGTAACGTGCAGGGCGACCGCACCATGGGCATCAACGAGCGCCCACCGGTGGCGTTCCTCGACGCTCTTGAGCGGCGTTTCCAGTTCAAGGTGCCGCGTGACAACGGGCACAACGTGGTCGAGGCGATCCATGCCATGGCCGAGGGCCGCGCCAAGGTCTTCATCGGTCTGGGCGGCAACTTCGCCCAGGCCACGCCGGACAGCCCGCGCACCTTCGCGGCGCTGAGCAACTGCGACCTCACGGTGCAGATCAGCACCAAGCTCAACCGCAGCCACCTGGCCCACGGCAAGGACGCGCTGATCCTGCCGTGCCTCGGCCGCACCGACATCGACATCCAGACCGAAGGCCCGCAGGCAGTCACCGTGGAAGACTCGTTCAGCATGGTCCACGCCTCAAATGGTCAGTTGCAGCCGCTGTCGAACCAGATGCGCTCGGAACCGGCGATCATTGCCGGGATCGCCGCCGCCACGCTGGGCAGCAAACCGGTGGACTGGAACTGGCTGGTGGCCGATTACGGGCGCATCCGCGACCTGATCGCCGATACCATTCCGGGCTTCAAGGACTTCAACGAGAAGGTCAAGAATCCAGGTGGGTTCTACCTCGGCAACAGTGCTGGCGCACGCAAGTGGAACACCCCGTCGGGCCGGGCCAATTTCCGCGCCAACCGGCTGCCCAAGGATCTGGTGCACGAACGCACCCGCGCCACCGGGCAACTGCCGGACCTGATCCTGCAATCGATGCGCTCCCACGATCAGTACAACACCACCATCTATGGCCTCGACGACCGTTATCGTGGGGTCAAGGGCCAACGCGACGTACTGTTCGCCAACGAGGCCGACATCATTCGTCTGGGCTTCCGTCCCGGGCAGAAGGCGGACATCGTGTCGCTGTGGGACGATGGCCGTGAACGTCGGGTGAAGGGCTTTACCTTGCTGGCGTTTGATATTCCGGCGGGTCAGGCGGCGGCTTACTATCCGGAAGTGAATCCGCTGGTGCCGCTGGAGAGCACCGGCGATGGCAGCCATACGCCGACGTCGAAGTTCATTGCGATCCGCCTTGAGGCGGCGAGTGAGACGGGTTTGATCATGGCCAAGTCTGCTTGAACACGCTGCCCTGTGGCGAGGGAGCTTGCTCCCGCTGGAGGCCGCAGGACTCCCTCCGTTTTGCATTTTTTTGGGGCCGCTTCGCGGCCCAGCGGGAGCAAGCTCCCTCGCCACAAGATTTGTGTTGAATCTCTGTCCTGAAGCTTTCATACGCCCACAAAAAAGCCGCTTTTGCATAAAAGCGGCCTGTCCGAAGTAGCTAAAGACCGGCGAAAATCGCTTAAGTTCCGCATACAAAACAGCAACTTGCAGAATTGTATACAGGTCGTGTTATTCGTCGGATTTCGATTGTCAGTCTTGATACAGAGCCTCAGGATCGCGCCGTCATCCCTTTGAGGCTCCTCTATGAAGTTCTCCTCGATTCTCTTGTTGTCCCTTGGCCTGGTCAGTGGCTTCGCTTCTGCCGGAGGCACCACCGAAGCAGGTGTGGGCGGCGCATTGGGCGGGGTTCTTGGCTCGGTCGTCGGTCAGTCTTTAGGCGGCAATACAGGTTCAACCATTGGCGCAGCCCTGGGCGGCGCGGGTGGTAGCGCGGTCGGCGCCAACAAGCACAGCCGTGGCGAAGCGGCCATTGGTGGTGCGCTGGGCGCAGCCGGCGGTAACGTGGTCGGCCGCAGCATGGGCGGCACCACCGGCAGCCTGATCGGCGCCGCAGCAGGTGGCGGCGCCGGTGGCGCGCTGGGCAACTACATGGGTAACGAAAGCCGTGACGATGATCGTCATTACGATCGCGGCCGCGACGACCGTCGCTACTACCGCGACCGTCATCCTGGCCGTGGCCACGCTTATGGTCACCGCAAGCATCACCGCTACTATCGCGACTAATCCGTTGCGTTAAGCGGGAAAGCAAAAATCGCAGCCCAAGGGCTGCGATTTTTTTTGCTCTGGTTCAAACCACCAGACGCTCCAGCGCTTCACGCAATCTGCCTGGAATCGACACCGGCTGATTGCTCGTTCGTTCCACGAATACATGGACGAAACGCCCCGCCGCACAGGCCTCAGTTTCACCGATCTTGAACACCGCCAGTTCGTATTGCACCGAACTGTTGCCCAGCTTGCCGACCCGCAGACCGATCTCGATCAAGTCCGGAAAAGCAATCGAGGCAAAGTAGTCACAGGCCGAACTGACCACAAACCCCACCACCTCGCCGTCATGAATATCCAGGCCGCCGACCTGGATCAGGTAGGTATTCACTGCAGTGTCGAAGAAGCTGTAATAGGTGACGTTATTCACATGCCCGTAGACGTCGTTGTCGTGCCAGCGCGTGGTGACCGGCTGGAAATGCGGGTAATCGGAGCGTTGTGGCATCGGGTTGGACATCAGCATTGATCCAGGAAGTTTTACGAGCAGTCTAAAGGCGAAACCGTGGTGGCTCTAGCAATCAGCGTTCGGCAAACCCCTTGCCCTGAGCCGCCAGCTCGCCAATCAAGCGCGCCGGTTGCCACTGATCACCCTGCCGCGTTTGCAGTGCCAGCAAGCGCTGATGAATGTCCACCAGCCCCTGCTGATCCGCCCAGGCCATCGGACCGCCCTTGTCGGCCGGGAATCCGTAGCCGTTCAGGTACACCAGATCAATGTCATGGGCCGACCCGGCAATGCCTTCCTGAAGAATCTTTGCGCCCTCGTTGACCAGCGCCAGCAGGCAGCGCTCCAGAATCTCCTCCGGACCGATCGCGCGGCGCTGGAAGCCCAGCTCTTCGCTGACCCGCAGCACCAGTGCATCGACTTCGGGATCAGGCTCGGCCTGTCGACTGCCCGGCTCATAGTGATAATAACCATTGCCGGATTTCTGCCCGAAGCGGCCCATCTCGCACAAACGGTTGTCCACCTGAACCTCCGGCGCATCCTGCCCCTTGCCGGCCAGTTCGCGTGCGCGCCATTCCAGATCAATACCGACGACGTCATACATGCGGAACGGCCCCATGGCGAAACCGAACCCCTGCAGCGCCGCATCCACCTGTTGTGGATAAGCGCCCTCGAGCAGCATCTTGCGCGCCTCCAGCACGTACGGATGCAGCATACGATTGCCGATAAAGCCGTGGCAGTTGCCCGACACCACACTGACCTTGCCCATGCGCTTGCCCAGCGCCAGCGCCGCTTCCAGTGCAGGCGGCGAAGTCTGTGCCCCACGGACGATTTCCAGCAGTTTCATGATGTGCGCGGGGCTGAAGAAATGCAGGCCGAGCACTTGCGACGGACGTCGAGTCGCGGCGGCAATCGCGTCGATATCCAGCGCCGAAGTGTTACTCGCCAACAACGCCTCAGGCTTGAGCAGGCCATCCAGCTCGCGAAAGATCTTCTGCTTGAGCTCAAGGTTTTCGTATACCGCTTCGATCACCAGATCGACATTGCGAATCGCCGGGTAATCCGCCGCCGCGCTGATCCGGGCAAGGCGTGCGTCGGCTTCGACCTGATCGATCCGGCCCTGGCGCACATTGTGTGCATAGGTGTCGGCCACCGTCGCCAGTGCCTGTTCAAGCATCTGTGGATTGTTATCGACCCACTGCACGGCGATGCCAGCATTGGCCAGGCACATGACAATGCCGCGGCCCATGGTGCCCGCGCCGATCACGGCAGCTTGCTGAATATCGAAGGATGTCTGGCTCATGTTGTTCTCTTGTTGGCGATCCAAAGACAGCCTTCACCATAGTCACGCACCGGACGTTTTTGAAGTTTATTACCGTGATGATCGACATTCAGCGCATGGATAAACCCCAATCGCCCTGAAATCGCACACTGCAGGAGCTACCGACCTATCAAAGATGTTCTTGAGCCCAACTGCGAACCTCGGCGTACGGATACTCCTCCAGCGCCGCATACCCCGAAATCGTCCGTGCCTTTAACCTGGTGAACAACGGCACACTGATCCCGCACAGAAACCGCGTCAGGCGCTCCGCCGTCGGCAAACTGCCAGTGTGCTGTTCGTGCCTGTGGATAAAATTACCGCACAGCGTCGCGAAGTTTTTATCCACAAGCGCTGGCAACTCGGGAGGCGCCGGAAGGCGCGCGACATCACCGTGGCACACCGAACAGTGCCCGCATCGCTCGGGGGCGTTGTGATCGCCGAAGTGTTCGGCCAGGCGATGGCCCAGGCAGCGCTCAGTGCCGAACAGATCGAGCATGGCGTGAATCCGCACTATTTCAGTCTGTTCATGTCGGGTGAAATACGCATGCAATTCGGCGCTCAAAACAGCGCTGTCGAAATCACTGTGCAGCACGGTGTAGACCTCGGTCATCTGCTTGCTCTCAAGCTCGACCCAGCCCTTCTCCTGAAAGTAATCCAGCGCCTTCACCACCCGGTTGCGCTCAGCCGAATACTGCGTGTACATCGCTTCGAAATTCACCGTGGCCCAGGTGCGTGCGCGACTGGAGGTGTGGATGATGGCCGCGACGAAATCCCTGCGCTCACCGTCGAAACGCTCAAGCAAGGCTTCCGGCTCCAGCAGGTATTTGAAACGGTATTCGGCGTAATAGGCATAGCGCGGCGCGATCAAACCGCGCAGCTCCATTTGCACCAACAACGTCTTCAGCGGCAACGCGCGAATGTTGCTCTGATCGGCCAGCGGCCCGAGCAGAAACTCCCACTGCCCTTCGGCTGCGGCAGCCTGCATTTCTTCCAGCACACAACGAATCCCTTCACGCTCCGGGGTATCGCCGTAGACGAAGTTTTCCAGCACGTTGAGGCTGTCGCGGTTGGCCAGCACCAGGCAATCCGACGGCTGCCCGTCGCGTCCGGCGCGACCGATTTCCTGACTGTAGTTTTCGATGGATTTCGGCAGATCGAAATGCACCACGTTGCGGATGTCGCTCTTGTCGATCCCCATACCAAAGGCAATGGTTGCGACGATGCAATTGGACTGCCCGGCCATGAATTCCTTCTGAATCGCCTCGCGCTGATCATTGGGCAAACCGGCGTGATAGGCCTGGGCCTGTATGCCGTTGCGCCCCAGATGCTCGGCGATGTGTTCGGCAGTTTTCTGCAGCGTCACGTAGACAATGCTCGGCTGGCCTGGACGCTCGCTCATCCACTCCCCCAGGCGCCGGCGTTTGTCCTCGCCGCGTACCGGTTCCACCAGCAGATTGAGGTTGGGTCGATAGAAACCGGTGGTCACCACATCAGCGGCGGCGATGGCGAACCTGGCCTGCATGTCGGCGACAACTTTCGGCGTCGCCGTGGCCGTCAGCAGCAGGGTTTGCGGGATGTTGAACTGGCGCTGATAGTCCGGCAGCTTCAGATAGTCGGGGCGAAAGTTGTGGCCCCATTCCGAGATACAGTGCGCTTCATCAATCACCAGCAACGAGATCGGCACCTGCTGCAAAAAGTTGCGGAAACGCTCGTTCTTCAGACGCTCCACCGAAATCATCAGAATCTTCAATTCACCCGAACGGGCGCGGGCCATCACATCATTGGCATCATCGCGACTTTGCGCCGAATCGATGCTGCCGGCACTGATACCGTGACGTTTGAGGAATGCCAGTTGATCCTGCATCAACGCCAACAGCGGCGACACCACCAGGGTCAGATGCGGCAGCAACAGCGCCGGCACTTGATAGCACAGTGACTTGCCGGATCCGGTGGGGAAAATCGCCGCCGCCGAGCGCCCGGCCAGCACAGCGCTGATTGCCGCTTCCTGTCCGGGTCGAAACTGTGGATAACCGAAAACCTGTTCCAGGGTGTGGTGCATGCGCTGTCACTCCGTTGACCGCTGTGATGCCAACAGCCTAGCGGGCGATCACAGCGAGTCGAGAAAAGGTCGGGGTCAATTCGATACGGGATGATACAGCGCCGGGGCGGGTGCCACCGGATCAAACAAGGAAACAATTTGCCTCTCGCCGGCCTGACCGCAAGGCAGGTAACGTGCGCCGCATCCACGAAACGAGCGTCGTGCCAGGACGGCCGACACCCGTGGATCAACTCAAGGAATAAACATGTCCGACAGACTGAAACGGCTCCTCACCCTGACCCTCGCATCGCTGTTGCTGGGCGGATGCATGCAACTACCCGATGACATTCCACCCCTCGCCATTCGCGCCACTGCAGATCACGTAGTCACCTAGGTCTCGTCGCAACGACGGGCTAGGGACGCAGCACGGCCACCCGAAGTTGCGCATTCAGTTCCTGTTCATGCACCCCCAGGCTCTTGCTCGCCCACTGTGCATGGGCCGGACTGATGTCGCCGGTAAACGCCGCCGCCAGTTGTCGCAGGTCCGCCACACTGCGCACTCGTGCACAGAACAGCTGTTCGCCACAGTCCTGACTGGCGTTGCGATAAATGCCCAGCAAACGCTCCCACAGTCCCTCGCGCACCTGCCGGATCGGTTTGAGCCGCACATGCGGCACATCCAGTTGCCGTTGCAGTGCGCCTGCATCCAGCGTTTCACTCGCCAGCAGGACTTTGGCGAACATCAACACTTCGGCACGTGAAGCAGTATCGATGCGGGCCTGGCTGGACAGCGCGTCGGGCCAGCCGGTGCGTTGCAGATCGACAAACATCCAGCCGTTGCCGGCATCAGCAGCTACGGCCAAGCGACAACCCATGGTTCCCAGCAATAAAATCGAGGCTATTCGTAGCCACCGCATACTCAATTCCCTTTAAGCGCGCATCGGACGTTTGGAAACGTCCTACAGTTTCTGGCGCGCACCATACAGAGGATTCTCAAGAAACGCCTGTGAATCCCGTGGGAAATTTCTGCGCTAAGGGTTTTACCTCGAAAAAGCTGCAAAACCTTGTAGGGCAATTGCCCGAGTCTCGGAAAACCCCCTACGAACTCCGTCCATCACGGCGGTCTTGTGACCCCTTGCCACGCACTTCTATAGTGGCCGGCGCGGCTGCAACCACTGGAGCGACTTCGTACAGGACACGTCTGAACATGAACATGCATAACCCGCTGGCCAATCGTTATCACCCGCTCAAAAGCACCGACGGCGATCATCCGGTGCTGACCATAGATACCCAAGCCAGCCACGGCGAACTGCTCGACGCTGCGCATCAACGCCTCCGTGCCGCCAGCGATTTGCTGGAGACTCTTTACTGTTTGTGTTTCAAACAGGCCGATGTCAAAGACATCCCGAACATCGTCAACGCCCTGTATTTATTGACCCAAGACGGCTGCGAACTTCTGGAAGTAGCAAAACTTCAACTTGCAAACGCTTTATAAAATCACGCACACAAACAACGCAACAACTAACCACTTCATATCCGCAATATAAAAAACTAGCCTGCTTGCTCTTAATTCATTCAAGAGCAACATTATGAGCACATTGACTATTTTCTTTTGCGGCACGGGTTCCACGAAGTTCGACGCCAGCAACAACAACTATTGGAACGGCGAGTTGGTGTCCACTCTCGCTTCGCACCACGCGGGCCGCGAGTTCGCCGAATGGATTGTCGTCGACGGCCCCGGCTCCAGTAACCTGCAGGCCGATGAGCTGTTCACCAAATCTGCCGACTACGGTCTCAGCGGCACGTTGTTCGGCAAGGGCTGGGAGGAAAACGTACTGCACGCAATGAACATCATCAAAGGCAAGTGCGACTGGCAACGCCAACAACTGACCGAAGCGGAATACAACCGTCTCAAAGCGGCCGGTATTCCCATTGAAGATGTAAAAATCGAAGGCTCCTGGTTTTGGCGTAAATACAACTACGGAGAACGCAGCGTGACCCAGCAGAAGTTGCAGGAGCAAATTATTAAAACGTTCCGCAAGGATGGCATTATTCCCACTCAGGTCAACCTGGTCGGCTGGAGTCGAGGCGGTATAAGTTGCCATATGCTGGCCAACGCCATGTTCAATGACAGTGCTTTGAAAAGCATTCCGGTGAAGATCTTCGCTATTGATCCGGTGCCCGGCATCGGTAACTTCCAGGAACATCGGGTCAAACTCAACAGCAACGTCAAAGAGTACGTTGGCTTCTATGCCCGCGACGAGCGTTCGAAAGGTTTCAGTTGCGTTATCCCGCAAACGGCTACCGGTACGCGCACGCATATCTTCCCGATCCCCGGCCGCCACGCCACCCTGGTCGGCAACGCTGCCGCTGACGGCAACGCCGGCCCGAAGGTCCTCGCCGAACCCGGCCAATTCGTGCGTCACTTCGCCGAGACCTGCCTCAAGCGTTGGGGCACCCCGCTGACCAACTCCCTGAACCTGAGCGATGCCGCCCTGAAGCAATGCGGCGATGCGATGGTCAGGGACGCCGCGAAATACAAGGCCATGGAAAAGTACTCCTACACCTGGTTCACCGAACTGGACCAAGGCGAACGCTACGTTTCGCTGGGCAGCAGAGGCGTGCCTTTCTCGTCGGTGAAGGGCGGGATCTACGCGCCGGATAGTGGATTGACCACCAGCGTGCTGGACTTGGCGGCATACCGGCATATCCGTTGAGGCCGGTGGGGTGGTGATCGGCGTAACGCGAAAAATCTACAGCAAAATTCTGCGGGAATAATGGCAGTTAAACCGATAACAACAGCTAAGCCATGACCCACAAAAAAGCCGCCCCTAGAGGCGGCTTTTCAGTTCACAACAAACCACTCTTACAACTTAGGACCCGCAGCCTTGATCGCGTCGCTCACTTCGAACTTTTTGAAGTTCTCGATGAACAGACCGGCCAAGGCCTTGGCCGCTTCGTCGTAGGCAGCCTTGTCAGCCCAGGTGTTGCGTGGGTTGAGCAAGTTGGTTTCAACGCCCGGTACGGCCAGTGGCACGTCGCGGTTGATGGTGTCCAGGTGCTCGGTGGCGGCACCGATCAGCGCGCCGCTCTGGATCGCGGCGATCACGGCACGGGTGGTCGGGATGTTGAAGCGTTTGCCGACGCCGTAGCCACCGCCGGTCCAACCGGTGTTGACCAGGTAGACCTTGGAGCCGAAGCCGCGGATGCGCTTGATCAACAGTTCTGCGTATTCACCAGCCGGACGCGGGAAGAACGGTGCGCCGAAGCAGGTGGAGAAGGTCGACTTGATGCCGCTGCCCGAACCCATTTCAGTGGAGCCCACCAACGCGGTGTAGCCGGACAGGAAGTGGTAGGCCGCTTGCTCTTCGTTGAGGATCGACACTGGCGGCAGCACGCCGGTCAGGTCGCAGGTCAGGAAGATCACCGCGTTTGGCTCGCCGCCCAGGTTCTTCGCGGAACGCTTGGCAACGTGCTCCAGCGGGTAGGCTGCGCGGCTGTTCTGGGTCAGGCTGACATCGGCGTAGTCGGCGTGCTTGGCATCGTCGATGACCACGTTTTCCAGGACTGCGCCGTGCTTGATGGCTTTCCAGATGACCGGTTCGTTCTTCTCGGAAAGGTCAATGCACTTGGCGTAGCAGCCGCCTTCGATGTTGAAGACAACGCCTTCGCCCCAGCCGTGTTCGTCGTCACCGATCAGGTAACGGCTTTCATCGGCCGACAGGGTGGTTTTACCGGTGCCCGACAGACCGAAGAACAGGGTCACATCGCCTTCTTCGCCGATGTTGGCAGCGCAGTGCATTGGCAGCACGTCAGCGGCCGGCAGCAGGAAGTTCTGCACGGAGAACATGGCCTTCTTCATCTCACCGGCGTAACGCATGCCGGCAATCAGCACTTTCTTCTGCGCGAAGTTGATGATCACGCAACCGTCGGAGTTGGTGCCGTCACGCTCAGGCACGCACTCGAAGTTGGCCACGTTGAGCACTTGCCACTCTTCACGACCGGCCGGGTTGTACTGGGCCGGGTTGATGAACAGGCAACGACCGAACAGGTTCTGCCAGGCAGTCTGGGTGGTCATTTTCACGGCCAGGTAGTGATCTTCAGCCGCGCCTACATGCACGTGGGAAACAAAGTGCTCTTGCGCGTTGTTGAACGCCTCGACACGAGCCCACAGCGCGTCGAACTTGTCGGCCGGGAACTTGCGGTTGATCGGGCCCCAGGCGATAGCGGCTTGGGTGGAAGGCTCTTCAACGATGAAACGATCGACTGGCGAACGGCCGGTGCGGTGACCGGTGCGAACAACCAGAGCGCCGGTATCGGCAAGCTCGCCCTCACCGCGTTGCAGGGCTTCTTTTACCAGATCATCAACACTCAGATCGGTGTACACGGCGTTATTGGCTTGCGTCATGAGGTTCCCCGTCGGCCAGTGGCCGAGTGTGCTCCAAACGTTTTGTAGTAGAAAGTCGTGCACTACTACCGCGAAAAAAGTGGGCCGGATTATGCCAGAAAAGCCCAAAAAGAGTAGGGTCCTCCCGTCGTAACGGCGAAATTCCGTCGTTACGCAGTGAATTTACCTGCGCTGAACCGTTTTAGTGCCGGGTATCTGACGGCGTGTCGACGCCCGCACCAGCGAACAATTGAGCAATATCGGCCGCATCGAACAGGTAACGCTGGTTGCAGAACTGGCAATCGATCTCGACTTCGCCACCGCGTTCGGCCACCAGTGCCTGCGCGTCTTCCAGACCCAGGCTGACCAGCGCATTACCCGAGCGTTCCCGCGAGCAGCTGCAGCGGAAGCGCAGGTTTTGCACATCGAACAGGCGCACCTGCTCTTCGTGGTAGAGGCGATGCAGGACGGTTTCGTTGTCCAGGCTGAGCAATTCATCGGCGCTCAGAGTGCTGGCCAGCGCGGTGATGTGCTGCCAACTGGCGGCGCGCTCTTCTTCGTCTTTCAGGCGGTCGGCCGGCAGTTGCTGCAGCAGCATGCCGCGGGCACGACGGCCGTCGGCGAACAGCTTGAAGCGGGTGCCAACCTGCTGAGACATGACGAAATAATTGGTGAAGCATTCCGACAGGGTTTCACCGTCGAGGTCGACGATACCTTGGTAACGCTGGCCGATCGTCGGGTCGACGGTCAGGGTCAGGTCACCACCCGGCATCAGGTCGGCAAGGGTCGCATCCGGGGCGATCTGCTCGGCGTTATAACGCGCCAGACCACGGATCTCGCGCTCGCTGGAGCATTCGATCATCAGCAGCGGAATCGGCCCTTCGGAGCGCGCCTGCAGAATCAGCAAGCCGTCGAATTTCAGGGTGCCCACCAGCAACGAAGCGGCCGCCATCAATTCGCCCAGCAATTGCGCGACCGGCTCCGGGTACGGGTGCTTGGCGAGGACTTCGGCGTAGCTGCGTTCCAGCGCAACCAGCTCGCCGCGAGTGTCGCTGTCATCGAAGATGAAGCGTTGGGTGTAATCGGTATCCGGGAGATCAGTCATAGGTCTGGGTATCTGAATTGATGACAAAATGGTTACAAAAGATGAAAATCCCGCGCTTCTCCGCACCCATTTGGTGCGAATGTTCAGCCACGGGAGGCATTTTATGAACAATCCGGGTTTGTTCCAATCAAGGTGGAACCTCGGCCGGCTGGTTCTGTGTAACGTGGTGCCGTTGGCGCTACTGGCTTTCTGGTTATGGCCTACGGGCCAGATGCTGTGTGTGATTTTCGACGAGTGGCTGTTCCGCTCACTCAATGCACCACTGGCCAGCAACCCCATATGGCTCCACATCTGGGCAATTGCAAGTCTGCGCCCGTTCGACATCGTTGTAGGTCTGATTCTGCTGACGCTGCTGATCAAGGGTGACTGGGTGTTCAAGGCGATTGATGTACGTCGCGCCTTTTTCGGTTTTTTCTCGATTCTGCTGTTGATGGTGGTGATTCGCGCGCTGTTTTCCAAATTCGCCGACTACATGGACTGGCAGCACAGCAGTCCGTCGATGGTGCTGGAAGGCGCGGTGCACCTGAGTGATTACTTCCCGCACCTGGAAAAAGCCTGGGAGCTGAAGGATCGCTCGAGCCAGAGCTTCCCCGGTGACCACGCGTCGGTGTTGCTGATCTGGGCACTGTTCATGGGCGTGTTCAGCCGCTCGATCAGCCAGTTCCTCACGGTCTGGGGCCTGGCGCTGCTGTTCATGCTGCCGCGTCTGGTGGCCGGCGCGCACTGGGGCCAGGACGATTACATCGGCGGCATGCTGCTGGCGGTGTGGGCGTTGGGCTGGGGTTATTACACACCGTTCGCTTATCACGCCGCCAACTTCTGGCTGAAGGTGACTGCGCCGGTTTTCAATCTGCTGGGCAAGCTGCCGGTGGTTTCGCGGATGAGTGTGGTGTCTGCCGCGAACTGACAGTTGTGTGAAGACCTGTGGCGAGGGAGCTTGCTCCCGCTCGGCTGCGTAGCAGTCGCTTTACCCGTCGATGCAGTTGTATTTTGAAATACGTGCTCGCCTGTACAGGGCGTCCTTCGGCCGCCAGCGGGAGCAAGCTCCCTCGCCACAAGTGTGTTCGTCGCACACTACTCGTTGCTGCTGCCACGAAACTTAAACAGATCCCGCCGTTGCTTCTTGCTCGGCTTGCCATCGGTGCTCACGCCCAATGCTCCGGCCTTGCGCATCGCCGCTGCCGCTTCACGCTTGGCAATACTCGCCTCGGTCTCGGTATACAGTGTCTGCGCCTCGGGTGCGCCACGACGTACGATCGACAAGGCGTCGACCCTCACCGTGCGCTCTTCAAAACCGGTACGAATCTCGAATTCATCGCCAATGCGTGGCTCTTTGCCAGGCTTGCAGCGCTCACCTCGGCAGTGCACCTTGCCACTTTCGATGGCTGCTTTGGCCAGGGCCCGGGTTTTATAAAAGCGCGCCGCCCACAACCACTTGTCGAGACGGACCTTGTCGTCCTCTTCGCTTTTTTGTGCCATGGAATTTCCTCATTCTGAAATATTGATGAACTGTACTACCGTTTCTGTCGTGCCATGAATGACGCCGCCGCGGATTACAATGCGCACCAGCCGACACCCGCTTGAGGCGTCGGCGATCCGGGCCGTAGAAATCTGTCGCCTTTTAACCCTTATTCTGCGTGAATACCGCGAATCCGGCCCTTGCGGGCTGAGCGGTTGCCACGGTTGAGCATTTTTTTGAAGACATTTGACCATTTGACCGTTGTCGGTCTGCGCGAGTGGGTGGCGCTCCCGGATCTGGGAGTCGCGGGCCTGCGGGCGAAAATCGACACCGGCGCCAGCACCTCCAGCCTGCACGCCACCGACATTGAACCGTTCGAACGCGATGGCGAGAAGTGGGTGCGTTTCACCGCGCATCTGGGCACGGTGGTGCAGTTGCGTCATCGGCGTTGCGAAGCACCGCTGGTGACGCGCAAAACCATCAAAAGCTCCAACGGCCAGGCGCAGGTGCGCTATGTGATCAGCACCACCCTGGCCCTCGGTGATCGGGTCTGGCAGGTCGAGTTCACCCTCGCCTGCCGCAAGTCCATGCGCTATCGCCTGTTGCTCGGGTCCAAAGCCTTGATCGACGGCCAGCTGGTGGTCAATCCGGGCATCAAATATGTACAAGACAAGCCGGTGTTCCCGGTATCTACCTCCTCCACAGGTGTTGCATGAAGATCGCTGTGCTGTCGCGGAATCCGCGTCTGTATTCCACCCGTCGCCTGGTCGAAGCCGGCACCGAGCGCGGGCATGAAATGGTCGTGATCGACACCTTGCGCGCCTACATGAACATTGCCAGCCACAAGCCGCAGATCCACTATCGCGGCAAACCGCTGGAAGGCTTCGACGCGGTGATTCCGCGAATCGGGGCGTCGGTAACGTTCTACGGTTGCGCCGTGTTGCGCCAGTTCGAAATGATGGGGGTGTTTCCGCTCAACGAATCGGTGGCCATCGCCCGCTCGCGAGACAAATTGCGTTCGCTGCAACTGCTGTCGCGTCGCGGCATCGGCCTGCCGGTCACCGGCTTCGCTCACTCGCCGGACGACATTCCCGACCTGATCGACATGGTCAACGGCGCGCCGCTGGTGATCAAGGTGCTGGAAGGCACTCAAGGCATCGGTGTGGTGCTGTGCGAAACCGCAACCGCAGCCGAATCGGTGATCGAGGCGTTCATGGGTCTGAAGCAGAACATCATGGTTCAGGAATACATCAAGGAAGCCGGCGGTGCGGATATCCGCTGTTTCGTGGTCGGCGACAAGGTGATCGCAGCCATGAAACGTCAGGCCAAACCGGGCGAGTTCCGCTCCAACCTGCACCGTGGCGGCAGCGCCAGCCTGATCAAGATCACCCCGGAAGAACGCATGACCGCGTTGCGTGCGGCCAAGGTCATGGGCCTGGCGGTGGCGGGTGTGGATATCTTGCGTTCGAACCACGGGCCATTGGTGATGGAAGTGAACTCGTCGCCGGGCCTGGAAGGCATCGAGACCACCACCGGCAAGAACGTGGCGGGGATCATCATCGAACACCTTGAGAAGAATGGCGGGCCGAACATGACCCGGACAAAGGGCAAGGGTTGATCCGTTTGAAATGTGGCGGCTGACAGGCCGCCTTCGCGGGCAAGCCCGCACCCACATTTTGGAATGCGTTCCCCTGCGGGAGCGAGCTTGCTCGCGAAGGGGCCATCAACCCCGCTGAACATCCCGACTGTTAGACCGCATCCCGCGGCAACATCAACCCCAACGGCAACCTTACCCGCGCTTCCAGCCCGCCCCCGGAGCGGTTGCGCAGCTCGACATTGCCGCCATGCATCGAAGCAATCCGCTTCACGATCGCCAACCCCAGCCCCGTACCTTTCCCGCCCCGGGCACGGTCGCCACGGGTGAACGGGTTGAAGATCGCCTCAAGCTCTGACGGATCAATCCCCGCGCCACGGTCCATCACGCTCAACACCACGTACGGCGCGCTGGTATCGCCAGACACATAAGCCGCGACCTCGACGCCACTGCCGGCATGGTTCAGGGCGTTGCCGATCAGGTTGTTCAGCAGGCGTTTCATCGACACCCGGCGCAGTGGAAACGGCTGGATCGGTTCCAGTCGCAGGCGCACTTTCTCTTCGCTCTGGTTATAGGGTGCGGCCACCTCACGCACCAGATCGCTCAGGTCCACTTCTTCCACCGACTCGTCACGACCGTCACGAATGAACGCGAGGAACTGGTCGAGAATCGCGTCCATGTCTTCGATATCGCGGACCATGTCGTCAGTCAGGTCATTGCGATCGCCCATCAGCTCCAGCGACAGCCGCAAACGGGTCAGCGGCGTACGCAAATCATGGGAGACCCCGGCCAGCATCAGCTCGCGCTCGCGACCGGCCTGTTCGACGTCTTCGGCCATCTGGTTGAAGGCGCGGTACACCTCGGTCATCTCGCTCGGTGTATCACTGATCGGCAGACGCACGCTGCGGCCCTGACCGAGTTGTCGGGCGGCATACACCAAGCGTTTCAACGGCTGGTTGAGCTGACTGACGAAAATCCATGCCGACGCGGTCGACAACAAACCGATAGCGAGGAACCAGCCGAGCACGTTCCAGATTTTCTGGCCGCGCAATGGATGCGGGTACAGCGGCACTTTCAGCCAGCCATCGCCCAGGCTCGGTGCACGCACCCACAGCGCCGGCGGCGAGTGCATGCGCAAACGCACTTCGGTATCGGCGCCCAGCTCCGCCTGCATCTGCCGCTGATAAATTTCACTGTACGGCCAGTGCTGTTCGCCCTCCGGCACACCGGCGCCGACCACCCGGATCAGCGTCGCGGCATCGGCGATCTTCGCGCGGTTTTCTTCATCAGCCGCCCAATAGGCGCGCAGCGTCAGGGCGACGCCGTGGCTGTATTGGCGATCTACCAGCACGTCCTCGTTCATCAACAGATAAACCAGGGTCAGTGCCTTGGAAAACAGCACGACGATGAGCACCAGCCAAAGGGTGCGGGAGAAAAAGCTTTGGGGGAACCAGACGGGGGTTTTCATCGATAACCGTTACACACTTGCAGGAGCGAGCCATGCTCGCATATTGCGGATTGCGAGTCTGCGCAGAGGGTCGATCAACCCGATCCGCGCAGACCCGCTCCTACAAATCGCCGATCACTTGGTAGCGGCGCCATCCGGCACGAACACGTAGCCCACGCCCCAGACCGTCTGGATGTAGCGCGGTTTCGACGGATCCGGTTCGATCATCCGGCGCAGACGGGAGATCTGCACATCGATGGAACGCTCAAGGGCATCCCACTCGCGACCACGGGCCAGGTTCATCAGCTTGTCGCGGGTCAGCGGCTGACGCGCGTTCATCACCAGCGCCTTGAGCACCGCAAACTCACCGGTGGTGAGCATGTGCACTTCTTCCCCACGTTTCAGTTCGCGGGTCGCCAGCGACAGCACGTAATCACCGAAGGTGACGTTTTCGTCTTCGCTGCCCGGCGCGCCCGGCACCGGTGCGGCCTGACGCCGCAGAACGGCTTTGACCCGTGCCATCAGTTCGTCCGGGTTGAACGGCTTGGCCAGGTAGTCATCGGCGCCCAGTTCCAGGCCCTTGATGCGGCTCATCTCATCGCCCTTGGCGGTGAGCATGATGATCGGAATCTGATTGTTCGCCGCCCGCAGGCGACGGCACGCGGTCAGGCCGTCTTCGCCCGGCAGCATCAGGTCGAGGACCACCAGGTTGAACACTTCACGCGACAGCAGGCGGTCCATTTGCTCGGTGTTCGGTACGGCACGGGCGCGGTAGCCCTTGCTGACGAAGAAACGTTCCAGCAGGCTGCTCAGCCCCGGATCGTCGTCAACAATAAGAATTTTTTCGCCTTCAGCATTGTTTGCAGTGCTGCTCATTGGATGCTCCTTTTAGCTCGGCGCGCATTATGGCGTAGCTGCCGTTATACGCACCGTGTGCATTGTTAGCAGATTTTTCCTTCACTGCCAGAAAACCGGGGTTTATGCCTACAGACTGCTACACCCCCGAATGACAGAACGCTGGTTATAATGCGCGGCGTTTTGTGCCAGGCAACGTCTGAATCGTTACCGCAGGTGGCCGGGCTTTTTTCCCGGTGGCCGCAGTAATTGTTCGATTTCACGGGTCAATGGGGAGCCTTTTGACCCAGGCAGCGGCAATTTTCTAGCCGCTCAACCAGACTCCGGGCCTTTATTTCCGTGCCTGCGAGCCTGCTTTCACACTATGTCAGGTGGTTTTATGGACAGCATCAACAGCCGCATCGCCGAGGAACTCGGCGTACGCCCGCAACAGGTCGAAGCGGCCGTCGCGCTACTCGATGAAGGCTCTACCGTTCCCTTCATCGCCCGTTACCGGAAAGAAGTCACCGGCAGCCTCGATGACACCCAGTTGCGTCATCTGGAAGAGCGTCTGCGCTACCTGCGAGAACTCGACGAACGGCGCATCAGCATCCTCGCCAGCATCCAGGAGCAGGGCAAACTCACCCCTGCCCTGGAGCGCGATATCAAACTCGCCGACACCAAGACCCGCCTCGAAGACTTGTACCTGCCGTACAAGCAGAAGCGCCGCACCAAGGGCCAGATTGCCCTGGAAGCCGGCCTTGGCGAGCTGGCCGACGGCCTGTTCAACGACCCGAATCTGTCGCCAGAAACCGAAGCCGCACGCTTCGTCGACGCCGAGAAAGGCGTAGCCGACGTGAAAGCTGCGCTGGAAGGCGCCAAGTACATCCTGATGGAGCGCTTCGCCGAAGACGCCAGTCTGCTGGAGAAGCTGCGTAACTTCCTCAAGCAGGAAGCAACCATCAGCGCGCGCGTGATCGCTGGCAAGGAAGAAGAAGGCGCCAAGTTCCGCGACTACTTCGAGCACGACGAGCCGCTGAAAAGCATGCCGTCGCACCGCGCGCTCGCGATTTTCCGTGGCCGCAACGAAGGCATCCTCAGCTCCGCACTGAAAGTCGGCGACGAACTGCCGGGCACCATGCACCCGTGCGAAGGCATGATCGGTCAGCAATTCGGCATCCAGAACCAGAACCGTCCGGCCGACAAATGGCTCGGTGAAGTGGTGCGCTGGACCTGGAAGGTCAAGCTCTACACCCACCTCGAAACCGACCTGCTCGGCGAACTGCGCGACGGCGCCGAAACCGAGGCGATCAACGTCTTCGCCCACAACCTGCATGACCTGCTGCTGGCCGCGCCGGCCGGCCCGCGTGCGACCCTGGGCCTTGACCCGGGCCTGCGTACCGGCTGCAAGGTCGCGGTGGTGGACTCCACCGGCAAGCTGCTCGATCACGCCACGGTTTATCCGCATGTGCCGCACAACAAGTGGGATCAGACCATCGCGATCCTGGCCGCCCTGTGCGCCAAGCACTCGGTTGATCTGATCGCCATCGGCAACGGCACCGCCAGCCGCGAAACCGACAAACTGGCGATCGAGCTGATCAAAAAATACCCAGCGATGAAAATGACCAAGGTCATGGTGTCCGAGGCCGGCGCCTCGGTGTACTCGGCGTCGGAACTGGCAGCCAAGGAATTCCCGGATCTGGACGTGTCGATCCGTGGTGCAGTGTCCATCGCCCGTCGTCTGCAGGATCCACTGGCTGAACTGGTGAAAATCGATCCGAAATCCATCGGTGTCGGCCAGTACCAGCACGACGTGTCGCAGCTGAAACTGGCGCGTGGTCTGGATGCGGTGGTCGAGGACTGCGTGAACGCCGTCGGCGTCGATGTGAACACCGCTTCGGTGGCGCTGCTGGCGCGGATCTCCGGCCTCAACGCGACGTTGGCGCAGAACATCGTTGCTCACCGCGATGAACACGGCGCCTTCAAAACCCGCGCTGCGCTGAAAAAAGTCGCGCGTCTGGGCGAGAAAACTTTCGAACAGGCCGCAGGCTTCCTGCGCGTGATGAACGGCGACAACCCGCTGGATTCTTCCGCTGTGCACCCGGAAGCCTATCCGCTGGTGCAGCGCATTGCCGCTGAAACCGACCGTGACATTCGCTCGTTGATCGGCGACGCCGCATTCCTCAAGCGTCTGGATCCGAAGAAATTCACCGACGAAACCTTCGGTCTGCCCACCGTCACCGACATTCTGCAAGAACTGGAAAAACCGGGCCGCGACCCGCGTCCGGAGTTCAAGACTGCCGAGTTCCAGGAAGGCGTCGAAGACCTGAAAGACCTGCAACTGGGGATGATCCTCGAAGGCGTCGTGACCAACGTGACCGCGTTTGGCGCGTTCGTCGACATCGGCGTGCATCAGGACGGTCTGGTGCACATCTCGGCGCTGTCGGAGAAGTTCATCAAGGACCCACGCGAAGCGGTGAAGGCCGGTGACGTGGTGAAAGTGAAGGTCATGGAAGTCGACATCCCGCGCAAACGCGTCGGCCTGTCGATGCGCATGAGCGACACCCCGGGCGAGAAGATCGACGGTGCCCGTGGTTCGCGTCCAGGCTCGGCACCGCGCCAGTCATCGAACAACGCGCCGCGCAAGGAAACGGCCACAGCCGCTCCGGTGAACAACGCCATGGCTTCGCTGTTCGCCAACGCCAAGCAGTTGAAGAAACGCTGATGGAGATTCCGGCCGGGCTCGTCGAGAGCGCGTTTTTCAAGCTGTTGGGCTGCCGCCTGCACAGCCTGGAAACCGGGGTGGCGCAAGTCGCCCTGGTGCTGGAACCGCAACTGCGCAATCGCGGCGGCAAGTTGCACGGTGGCGCGCTGTTCAGTCTGGTCGATATCGCTATGGGGCTGGCCTGTTCCAGCACCCACGGCTTCGATCAGCAGAGCGCGACCATCGAGTGCAAGATCAACTACATCCGCGCCGTATCCGACGGCGAGGTGCTGTGCACGGCGCGGGTGATCCACCCGGGCCGCCGCACGCTGGTGGTCGAGGCCGACGTGATGCAGGGCGACAAACTGGTCGCAAAAGCGCAAGGCACGTTCGCTGTCCTGTAGATGTTGTTCATCATTTTGAGTTAATTTCGGCGCAACGAATCCTGTGGGAGCGAGCCTGCTCGCGAAGACGGTGTGTCAGTCGACGGTGATGTTGGCTGCAATACCCTCTTCGCGAGCAGGCTCGCTCCCACAGGGATTGTGCAGTTCTTGACTGACCGGCAAATGGCCTGCCGCTACAAAACCAGGCGAAAACGCCAGTTTCAACTTCACCCTTGTAGACCGTCCTGCCCACCCCCATATTGGGGCGACTGACGCGTGAAGGAATCCAAATTGAGCGAACTTCTCAACCGCCGCCTGGCTCTGCTCGGCGAGCGCGCCAACCTCTCTCTGCTCGAACAGTGCCTCCACGGTATCGAACGTGAATGCCTGCGCGTGACCAGTGAAGGTCGTCTGGCGCAAACGCCGCACCCGGAAGCCTTGGGTTCCGCGCTGACCAACGAACAGATCACCACCGACTACTCCGAGTCGCTGCTGGAATTCATCACCCCTGCCCTGCCCGATCCGGCCGATACGCTGGCGAGCCTGGACAAGATTCATCGCTTTGCCTACAGCAAGCTCGGCAACGAGTATCTGTGGAGTCCATCTATGCCGTGCCCGTTGCCGGCCGAGGAAGACATCCCGATCGCCTATTACGGCACCTCCAACATCGGTCAGCTCAAGTACGTCTACCGCAAGGGCCTGGCCCTGCGGTACGGCAAGACCATGCAGTGCATCGCCGGGATTCACTACAACTTTTCCCTGCCGGAAAAGCTCTGGCCGCTGCTGCGCGAAGCCGAAGGTTTCGTCGGCACCGACCGCGATTTTCAGTCGTCGTCCTACATCGCGCTGATCCGTAACTTCCGCCGCTACAGCTGGTTGCTGATGTACCTGTTCGGTGCTTCGCCAGCGCTGGACGCAGGCTTCCTGCGCGGCCGTTCGCATCAGTTGGAACAGCTGGACCCGGACACCCTGTATCTGCCGTACGCCACCAGCCTGCGCATGAGCGACCTCGGTTACCAGAGCAACGCCCAGGCCGGCCTGACGCCGTGCTACAACGACCTGTCGAGCTACACCGACAGCCTGCGCAAAGCCGTGGCCACGCCGTATCCGCCGTATGTGGAAGTCGGCACGCACCAGGATGGTGAGTGGGTTCAACTGAACACCAACATCCTGCAGATCGAAAACGAGTACTACTCCAACATCCGCCCGAAACGAGTGACCTATACCGGCGAGCGGCCGATCCAGGCGCTGATGGCCCGCGGCATTCAGTACGTCGAAGTGCGTTGCCTGGACATCAACCCGTTCCTGCCGATGGGCATCGACGTCACCGAATCGCGCTTCCTCGACGCGTTCCTGCTGTATTGCGCGCTGAACGACAGTCCGCTGCTGACCAACACTTCGTGCGGCAATGCCACTTCGAACTTCCTCAGCGTGGTCAAGGAAGGCCGGCGTCCGGGCCTGCAGTTGCAGCGTGACGGCGAAGCGGTCGAGCTGAAGGTTTGGGCAGCCGAGCTGCTGGAAAAAATCGCACCGCTGGCGGCGTTGCTTGATCAAAGCCACGGCGGCGACACGCATAGCAAGGCGCTGGAAGCGCAACTGGCCAAAGTCAGCGACCCGTCCCTGACCCCGTCGGCGCAGGTGCTGGCCGCGATGGCCGAGCACAAGGAAAGCTTTGCGCAATTCTCCCTGCGTCAGAGCCAGGCCCACGCCGAGTTCTTCCGCCGCGAGCCGTTGACGGCGGATGAGCAGACGAAGTTTGAGGAACTGGCGCGTTCGTCGCTGGCACAACAGGCGGAGCTTGAACAGAACGAGGTGGGCGATTTCGATGTGTTTGTCGGGTCGTATCAGGCGAGCATTCTGGCGATCAGTAACTAACCACTATTCCCGGTGGCGAGGGAGCTTGCTCCCGCTCGGCTGCGCAGCAGTCGCAATCTCAGTCCCCCGGTGCATCAGCGGCACCGTGATGAATTGATATGGGAGTCCTCCGGCCTCCAGCGGGAGCAAGCTCCCTCGCCACAATGGCCTCACCAGCAATCCCTCAGCTTAGATTTTTCCGCTCATAAGCTAAGTCTAAAAAGTTATTTATTTTTAGTTTCTTAGATCATTTAGTCTCCTTTCACGCCGATCGTCGGTCGCCTGATTTGGAGCACTCCCCATGAAACTGAATTTCCCGCTTCGCCTGCTGGCCGTGGCCTCTCTGGCTGCTGCGAGCTTTCTGGCGCAGGCCGCCGACCTCACCGTCGCTTACCAGACCACCGTCGACCCGGCGAAAGTCGCCCAGGCCGATGGCACCTACGAGAAAGCCACCAAAGCCGACATCAGCTGGCGCAAGTTCGACAACGGCGCCGACATCATCGCCGCCATTGCTTCGGGTGATGTGCAGATCGGCTACCTCGGTTCCAGCCCGTTGACCGCTGCGATCACCCGCAAGGTTCCGGTGGAAACTTTCCTCATCGCCACCCAGATCGGCGCCGCCGAAGCACTGGTCGCCCGCGACGGTTCCGGGATCAAGACCCCGCAGGATCTGGTCGGCAAGAAAATCGCCGTGCCGTTCGTGTCCACCGGTCACTACAGCCTGCTCGCCGCGCTGAAGCACTGGAACATCGATCCGTCGAAAGTCACCGTGCTCAACCTCGCCCCACCAGCGATCATCGCCGCGTGGAAACGCGGTGATATCGACGCCACTTACGTGTGGGATCCGGCCCTCGGTGTGGCCAAGGAAAACGGCAAGGTGCTGATCACCTCCGGCGAACTGGCCAAGTTCGGCGCGCCGACCTTCGATGCCTGGATCGTGCGCAAGGACTTTGCCGAGAAGCACCCGGAAATCGTCACCGCGTTCGCCAAGGTCACCCTCGACGCCTACGCCGATTACCGCAAGGATCCCAAAGCCTGGCTCGCCGACCAGTCCCACGTCGACAAGCTGGTGAAGCTTTCCGGCGCCAAGGCCAGCGACATTCCATTTCTGCTGCAAGGCAACGTCTACCCGCTGGCGGCTGATCAGGTGATCAGCCTCGGCGCGCCGACCACCAAAGCCATTACCGACACCGCCGCGTTCCTCAAGGAACAAGGCAAAGTCGAAGCCGTACTGCCGGACTACGCGCCGTACGTCAGCGCCAAATACATCACTAACTGATCGGGAGTTGACCGCGATGGCCTTGCTACAGCTGGAGCGCATCAGCGCACAGTATCCCGGCAGCCCGGAACCGGTACTGGCGGACATTTCCCTGACCCTCGGGCCTCAGCAATTGCTGGTCGCCCTCGGCCCGTCCGGCAGTGGCAAGACCTCGCTGTTGAACCTGATTGCCGGCTTCGTCGAACCCAGCGCCGGGCGCATCACCCTCGACGGCGTGCCGGTCAAAGGCCCGAGCGCCGAACGCGGCGTGGTGTTCCAGGATGACGCCCTGCTGCCCTGGCAGGATGTGTTGGCCAACGTCGCGTTCGGTCTGGAGCTGGCCGGCGTCGCCAAGGACAAGCGCGAAACAATCGCCCGGGAAATGCTGGCACTGGTCGACCTCACAGGTTTTGAACACCGCCGTATCTGGCAGCTCTCGGGCGGCCAGAAACAGCGCGTTGGCCTGGCCCGCGCCCTCGCCGCCGACCCGCGCGTGCTGCTGATGGACGAGCCCTTCGGCGCCCTCGATGCGTTCACCCGCGAGCAGATGCAGGAGTTGTTGCTGCAAGTCTGGCAGCGCACCGCCAAACCGGTGTTCCTGATTACCCACGACATCGAAGAAGCGGTATTCCTCGCCACTGACCTGATTCTGCTGGCGCCGAATCCGGGGCAGATCGTCGAGCGTCTGCCTCTGGATTTCGGCCAGCGCTACGCCGCCGGTGAATCGGCGCGAGCGATCAAATCCGACCCGCGTTTTATCGAAACCCGCGAGCACGTGTTGAGCAGAGTGTTCTCGCAACGCAGCGCCGTAAAACGGCAGGAGCGCGCATGAGCAGTTACGACGTTTCCGCCCCGGCAGCGAGAACCCCATCGGTGGCGATTCCCGTGCGGCGCAGCCTCAGCACGCGGTGGATCAGCTTGCTGACCCTGTTCGCCTTGCTGGTGATCTGGTGGGCCGTGACTGCCACCGGTCTGATCGAACCGCTGTTCCTGCCGCCACCCTCTGCCGTGCTGCAAAAAGGCTGGTTGCTGGCGACTACCGGTTACATGGATTCGACTCTGTGGCAGCACCTGAGCGCGAGCCTGAGCCGCATCGGTCTGGGCCTCGGCTTCGCGATTCTGACCGCAGTGCCGGTGGGCATTGCCATCGGTGCCAACCGTATTGCCCGTGGTGTGCTTGATCCGTTGATCGAGTTCTACCGGCCGATTCCGCCACTGGCTTATCTGCCGCTGATCGTGATCTGGTGCGGCATCGGCGAGTTGTCGAAAGTGCTGCTGATCTACCTGGCGATTTTCGCCCCGATTGCCATTGCCACCGCGACCGGCGTGCGCACCGTTGACCCGGCGAAATTGCGCGCTGCTCAGTCGCTCGGTGCGACCCGCGCACAGTTGATCCGCCACGTGATTTTGCCCAGCGCCCTGCCAGATATTCTGACCGGTGTGCGCATCGGTCTGGGCGTTGGCTGGTCGACCCTGGTCGCCGCCGAACTGATCGCCGCCACCAGCGGTCTGGGCTTCATGGTCCAGTCGGCCGCGCAATTTCTGGTCACCGATGTGGTGGTGCTGGGGATTCTGGTGATCGCCCTGATTGCCTTCGCCATGGAAATGGGCCTGCGCGCCCTGCAGCGCAAACTGGTGCCGTGGCACGGCCAAACCCACTAAAGCATTTGTGAATCCTCCCGTGTAGGAGCTGCCGAAGGCTGCGATCTTTTGATCTGCTTTTAAAAAACAAATCAAAAGATCGCAGCCTGCGGCAGCTCCTACAGGGGCGCGGTTACCCGGAATTGAAGAGAACCATCATGAGCAGCCTGACCATCACCCCCTTAAGCTCGGCCCTCGGCGCGCAGATCAGCGGCGTCGACGTCAGCCAGCCGTTGAACCTGGAACAGCGCAATGCCATCGAGCAGGCGCTGCTCAAGTATCAGGTGCTGTTCTTCCGCAACCAGCCGATCGAGCCTCCACAACAAGCGCGTTTCGCGGCGTACTTTGGCGACCTGCACATCCATCCGATCTACCCGAACGTGCCGGAGCAGCCGGAAGTGTTGATCCTCGACACCGCCGTCACCGACGTACGCGACAACGCGATCTGGCACACCGACGTGACCTTCCTGCCAACGCCGGCGATGGGCGCAGTGCTCAGCGCCAAGCTGCTGCCGGAGTTCGGCGGCGATACGTTGTGGGCCAGCGGGATTGCCGCCTACGAAGCACTGTCGGCGCCGATGAAAACCTTGCTCGAAGGGTTGACTGCAACTCACGATTTCACCCGTTCGTTTCCGCTGGAACGCTACGGCAATACGCCGCAAGCCCTGGCGCAGTGGGAAGAAGCAAGGCGCAAGAATCCGCCGCTGTCGCACCCGGTAATCCGCACTCACCCGGTGAGCGGACGCCGTTCGTTGTTCGTCAACGAAGGCTTTACCTCGAAGATCAACGAGCTGTCGGAAACCGAGAGCGAAGCGATTCTGAAATTCCTGTTCGCTCATGCAACGCGGCCTGAATTCACCATTCGCTGGCGCTGGCAGAAGGATGACATTGCGTTCTGGGACAACCGCGTGACCCAGCATTACGCGGTGGATGATTACCGCCCGGCACGGCGGGTGATGCAGCGGGCGACGGTGTTGGGGGATGTGCCGTTCTTCAAATGAGGCCCGATTTCTCATTGCCTGAACTGTCCCCTTCGCGGGCAAGCCCGCTCCCACAGGTACAGCACCGTTCACAGACTTTGTGTACGACTGGAACCCTGTGGGAGCGGGCTTGCCCGCGAAAGCGTCAGAGCAGGCGCCGAATAATTCGGCGCCAGTCACTTATTCAGCGGTCGAAGGCTTCTCCCACAGATTGATCCCGCCCTCTTGGGCAAACCGGTCGATCTCCGCCAGTTCCTCAGCACTGAAGCTCAGATTCTTCAACGCCCCGACGTTCTCGATGATCTGCTCCGGCCGGCTCGCGCCGATCAGCGCCGAGGTCACTCGCGGATCACGCAGGGTCCAGGCCAGCGCCAGTTGCGCCAGGCTCTGGCCACGACGTTTGGCGATCTCGTTCAGTGCGCGCACGTGGGCAATGTTGGCCTCGGACAAGTGCGAAGCCTGCAGCGAACCGCCACCCGGGCGATTGACCCGCGCATCCGCCGGCACGCCGTTGAGGTACTTGTCGGTCAGCAGACCCTGCGCCAGCGGGGTGAAGGCGATGACGCCAGTACCGAGCTCGTCGGTGGTGTCGAGCAGGTCTTTTTCCACCCAGCGATTGAGCAGGTTGTACGCCGGCTGATGAATCAGCAGCGGCACTTTCCATTCCTTGAGCAGCGCAGCGATCTCGCGGGTTTTCACCCCGGAGTACGACGAGATGCCAATGTACAACGCCTTGCCCTGCTGCACGGCGGTGGCGAGGGCGCTGGCGGTTTCTTCCAGCGGGGTGTCCGGGTCGAAGCGGTGCGAATAGAAGATATCCACATAGTCCAGACCGAGGCGCTGCAGGCTCTGGTCGAGGCTGGCCAGCACGTATTTGCGCGAGCCGCCGCCCTGACCATACGGGCCGGGCCACATGTCCCAACCGGCCTTGCTCGAGATGATCAGCTCATCGCGGTACGGCTTGAAATCTTCGCGCAGCAGGCGACCGAAATTGATTTCGGCGCTGCCGTATGGCGGACCGTAGTTGTTGGCCAGGTCGAAGTGGTTGATGCCCAGGTCGAACGCGGTGCGCAGCAGGGCGCGCTGGGTGTCGATCGGCGTGCTGTCGCCGAAGTTGTGCCACAGGCCCAGCGACAGCGCCGGCAGCACCAGACCGCTGCGGCCGACGCGGCGGTAAGGGATGGAGTCGTAGCGGTTTTCGGCAGCGGTGTAAGTCATCGAATCCTCTCTTGTCTGTCTTGAAATGGGTGTCGACTTCTTCGCGAGCAGGCGCGCTCCCACATTTGGAATGCACTCCCCTGTGGGAGCGAGCCTGCTCGCGAAGGGTGTTACACAAATCTGTTGCCGGGCCGGGCCAGGCCCAGGTTGTCGCGCAACGTCCGGCCCTCATACTCGGTTCTGAACAGCCCGCGCCGCTGCAGTTCCGGGACCACACCATGGGCGAAGTCTTCGAGCCCGCCCGGCAGGTGCGGCACCAGCACGTTGAAGCCATCCGCCGCGCCCTGTTCGAACCACGCCTGCAAGTGATCGGCGATCTGCGTCGGCGTGCCCACCAGGCTGTAATGCCCGCGTCCACCGGCAATCCTGCGGCCCAATTCGGCGAGGGTCAGATGCTCCCGCCCCGCCAGCTCAGTGAGCAGTTTCTGCCGGCTCTGCTGGCCGCTGTCGGTCAGTGGCAACTCCGGTAACGGGCCGTCCAGCGGGTACTTCGACAAGTCGAAGTTGCCCAGCATACGCCCAAGCAAGGCGACGCCAACCTCCGGTTCGACCAATTGCTGAAACGTTTCACATTTTTCCTGCGCTTCGGCTTCTGTCTGCCCGACGACGACAAACACTCCCGGCATGATTTTCAGCGAATCGGCACTGCGTCCGTACTTGGCCAGACGTCCCTTGAGATCGGCGTAGAACGCCTGCGCGCCAGCCAGTGAAGTCTGCGCGGTGAACACCACTTCAGCAGTTTGTGCCGCCAGCTCACGCCCGGTTTCGGACGAGCCGGCCTGCACGATCACCGGTTGTCCCTGTGGCGAGCGTGCGACGTTCAGCGGGCCTTTCACCCGAAAGTGTTCACCGACGTGATCCAGAACGTGAAGCTTCGACGGGTCGTAATAGGCGCCACTTGCCTTGTCGCGGACAAACGCATCATCCTCCCAACTGTCCCACAGCCCGGTGACCACCTGATGAAACTCCCGGGCACGGCTGTAGCGTTCGGCGTGGCCGATGTGCTCGTCGCGACCAAAATTCAGCGCCTCGGCGGCGTTGTCCGAGGTCACCAGATTCCACCCGGCACGGCCGCCCGACAGATGATCGAGCGAAGCGAATTTACGCGCCACGTGGTACGGCTCGTTGTAGCTGGTGGTCGCCGTGGCGATCAGGCCGATGTGCTCGGTCACCGCGCTCAGGGCCGAGAGCAAGGTCAGCGGTTCGAAGTGATCCGAGCGCGCCATGCGGCTGGCGATGTCCTGGGTCGGCGCGGCGACGCTGTCGGCGACGAACAGCGTGTCGAACCTCGCCGCCTCGGCAATCTGCGCCAGACGCTTGTAGTGGGCGAAATCCAGGCCGGCATTGGCCGGTACCTGCGGGTGCCGCCACGCAGCGACGTGGTGCCCGGTGGCCATGAGAAACGCGCCGAGTTTCAACTGTCTGCTCATCTCAGAAATCCTTGCGCAGTTGCACGCCGAAGTAGCGCTCGTCATCCCGTGGCACGGCGCGATAGATGTAGTTGCCGCCGCTGGCCAGCAGCGGTGAGTAGGATTTGTCGGCGAGGTTCTTGCCCAGCAGCGTCACGCGCCAGCCGTTGCTGTAATCGGCGAGCGCGACGCTGGCGTTCCAGATGCCGTAAGCGCCTTGTTTGGTGTCGGCGTTCTGGCTGATGTCGTACTGCACTTCGCTCTGCCAGCTGTAGTCGGTGCCGAGCTCGATATCGAGGCCGTTGTCCAGCGGGATGCTGTAGTCGGCGCGCACGTAGCTTTTCCAGTCCGGACTGAACGGCAGCGGTTTGCCATTGACGTTGCACGACGCCGCCGCACCTGCCGGGCAGCTGAATTGATCGATACGCGCGCGGGTGTAAGCCAGCGCCCCGGAGAACTTCAGTTGCTGGGTCGCCTGCAAGGCGTAATCGAGTTCGACGCCTTCGGTGCTGACGCTGCCGGCGTTGATCAGGCGCGTCACCACTTGCCCGGCGACGGTGTCGAAAAAGTTCGCCTGGTAGTTGTCGTAATCGCTGTGGAACACCGCGAGGTTGGTGGTCAGCCGGTTGTTCCAGCGGGTGGCCTTGATCCCCGCCTCCCAGGTGTTCGAAGTCTCCGGTTTCAGCGCTTCGGTGTCACGCGGCTGCATGTTGAAGAACACGTTGTACGCCGGGCCTTTGTAGCCACGCGAATAGGTCAGATACGTGGTGACCGCATCGCTAAGGTCGTACTGCACACCTAGCCGACCGGACCAGCCGTCCTCGTCCACCGAACCGGAACTGCTGGTGGCCGGCTGGATGCCGCTGACTGTGGTCGCCGAGGTCGAGACGCGGCGGTGATCGTATTCAAGATCGTCGTGGGTGTAGCGCAGGCCGGCGATGCCGCGAAAGTCCGAGGTGAAGTTCAGTGTGGCTTCGCCGAACGCGGCGTAGCTGTCGCTGGTGGTGCTGTAATCGGCGACGCCACGGTCGGTGCGTGTGGTGGTGGTCAAGGTGCGTTGATAGGTCTCGTCGTCCTTGCCGTGCATGTAGAAAAGGCCGCCGACGTATTCGAGGAACTCACCTTTCGGCGAAGCCAGGCGCAGCTCCTGCGAGTACTGATCAAAGGCCAGATCGCCCTTGTCGGCGGTGCCGGGGAACGCTGCCGTGATCGTGCTCAGCCGATCGCCATCCTGATACTGCGTGTTGTCCCAGCCGCGCCACGCGGTGATCGACGTCAGGGTGTAATCGCCCAGTTGCCAGTCGAGCTGGCCGGACAGGCCCTTGTTGGTGTCCTCGACATGGCTGCGGGTGTCGGTGTTGATGTCGCGGTTGTGGCTGCTGGCGTAGACCGGGCCCAGCGCGTTGGCGAAGGCCGGGGTCAGCGACTTGCTGACCACGCCGTTGGGGCCGTCGTCGTGGGACTGCATGTAGTCGGCAATCAAGGTGAAGGTGACGTCGTCGTTCGGGGTGAATTCGAGTTTGCCGCGTACCCCGCGATGGTTGTAGCCGTTGACCTCCTGGCCGTTGTGCTGGTTATCGACGTTGCCGTCGTACGTGCCGAACAGGGTGCTGATCGACCCCTTGAGCTTATCCGGAATCAGGCTGCCGCCAATGCCGAAGCGGGTGCGGCTTTCGTTGCCGCTGTAGTACGACTGGTCGATGTAGCCGTGGGTCTCGTTGGTCGGCGCTTTGCTGGTGATGTTGAGCACGCCGGCCGAGGCGTTCTTGCCGAACAATGTGCCTTGCGGGCCACGCAGCACTTCGACGCGCTCCAGATCCAGCAGGTCGAGAGTCGATTGACCGGGACGCGCATAGACCACGCCATCGATCACCGTGGCCACCGTTGGCTCGACGCCGGGCGAGGTGGAAATCGTGCCGACGCCCCGCACAAACAACGAGGTGTCCTTGTTCGACGCCCCAGTGCGGAAATTCAGCGACGGCACTTGCTGGACGATGCTTGCCACGCCGTTACGGTTATCGCGCTCCAGTTGTTCGCCGTCGATCACCGAGACTGCCACCGGAACCTTCTGCAGCGACTCTTCGCGGCGAGTGGCGGTGACCGTGACGGACTTGAGGGTCGGCTCTTGTTCGCTGCTGTCGGCGGCGAAAGCAGTGGGCAGCGGCAACGCCGCCAGCCCTGTAAAAATCCAGCCAGCGGCGCGAATCGATTGCACCAGTTTGTGTGTCGCCCCAGGAGTGTTGTGCATGGTTGCCCGCTCGAAATTGGCCCTGTACCGCTGCCGTTCTGCGACGACAGCGCCTGAATCGTTGTCTTGGGCATTCGCTCGAGCGAGTAGCAGACAATGCGCTTTGTTAGCGCTAACATCGCCAGTATTGGCAAGCTCGGCATAGAGCGTCCAATACTGAAAAATTACTTTTATATGCGTTTTTGTTTTTAAGAAGGATCGAGCCTTGAGCCAGGAAAAGCCTCGCAAACGCCGTGGCGCCGGACGCGTGACCCTGAATGCAGTGGCGCGCGAGGCTGGCGTCTCGGCGATTACCGTGTCGCGCTATTTCAATCAGCCGGAAACCGTCTCGCCCGAGCGCCGCGAGCGGATCGCGGCGGTGGTGGCCGAGCTGGGTTACGTGCCGAATCTGGTGGCCGGCGGCCTGGCCTCGGCGCGGGGCAAAATCGTCGGCATGGTGATTCCGAACATCTCCGGGCCGATTTTTGCCAACACCATTCAGGGCTTCAGCGACACCCTCAGCCGCCACGGTTATCAGCTGCTGCTGGCGTCGAGTTACTTCAGCACCGAACAGGAAGAAAACGCCGTGCGCGCATTTCTTGGCTGGTCGCCGGCCGCGTTGGTGCTGACCAGTCATTTCCATAGTTCGGGCACGGAAAAGATGATTGCCGAGGCGGATATTCCGGTGATCGAAACCTGGGATTACCAGCCGGATCGCGAGCCGATGCAGATTGGCTTTTCGCACTATGAAGTCGGCGTGAGCGCTGCGCGTTATCTGCATGACAAAGGCTATCGCCGCATCGCCTTCGTGCAGAACAGCGCACTCGGTGACCTCAGTGCCCTCGAACGTCGCGACGGTTATGCCGCCACCGTGCGCGAGTTCGGCCTTGAGCCTTGGGTATTCGCCCCCGACGCCGACCGAGCGCCGTTCGAAGCCGGCAAGCAAGCGATGGAAGCGCTGATGAACGCCGCTCTCCGCCCCGACGCGATCATCTTCGCCAACGACAACCTCGCCGCCGGCGGCCTGCTCGCCGGGCAACGCGCAGGCCTCAAGATTCCCGAAGACTGCGCCGTACTCGGCTTCGGCGATTACCCGTTCGCCGAGATGCTGTTGCCGAGCCTGAGCACGATCAAGCCACCGGCACTGGAGATCGGCGTGCTGGCGGCAACGCGGGTATTGGAAAGCCTTGGGGTGTTGCCGAGCGATGATGTGCAGCGGCTGAATCTGTTGCAATGCAACGTGATCGAGCGCGAAAGCACCTGACGAAAATGGCCTCGGCTTGATTGGCTATGCTCCAAGTAACACCGAGGGGGCCCCTTCGCGGGCAAGCCCGCTCCCACAGGATTTCGCGTTTTTCTCAGAATCTGTACTCAACACAAAAACCTGTGGGAGCGGGCTTGCCCGCGAAGGCGTCCGATCAAGCACCGCATAACCCGCAGGTACACCCATGCACACCGCCATCATCATCTTCTTCGGCCTGGTCCTGCTCGCCCTGATGCTCTACATCGGCGAGCACATTGGCTTCAGCCGGCAGACCCTGGCCTACAGCTTCGCCGCGCTGTGGCTGGCGTTGACGGTGATCAATGGTGCGGTGGGGGTGGTGCATGCCGGGCAGCCGCTGGGTTCGGAGATCGCGGTGGGCAGCGCAGTGTTCGGAGTGCCGATGGCGGCGATGGTGTTGTTCATGGTACTGAGCGCCGAGTCGTGAAACGTCCCGGCGCTCAGTTGCCGATCAACGCACCAGATGCAGGAACTGCATGTGGCGTTCGTACTGGTCGAGGATGTCGTTGATGATCTGTTCCTTGGTGTAGCCGACCAGATCGTAGTCCTGACTGCCCTCGCTCAAGTGCACTTCAGCGCGGTAGTAGCGGCGGTTGTTGAGCTGCTTGGAACCCATGCCACCCCGAGCAAACGACGGCGTGAAATAGCCGCGCATCTGCACCTGATAGATGAACGGATGCTGCTCGCCGTGGCCGATTTCCAGGCTGATGTTGTCGTGCGCCGGATCCGGCTGCGTGACCACGTTCAGACCCTTCTCGACAAATACCGCCGTCACTTCTTCGATCGCCGGACGCACCGTGGTGTCCATGAAGCGGTAAACCTCGTCGCGCGACGGGAAGTGCACCGCCTGACTCAGACGTTGGCGCCAGCCGCCCGTGCCACGCCGCGAACCGGAGACCGGTGCCAGCGAATGCAGTTGCGCGATCTGCTTCTGCGATTCCAGATAGAACGCCTTGTGCAGGCCCCACATCATCAGTAGCAAAATCATCGAGAACGGCAACGAAGTCAGCACCACCGCCGATTTCAGCGCATCGATACTGCCGGAGAACAACAGCGCACTGGTCACCAGCGCGGTCATCGCGCCCCAGAACACGCGCAGCCATTTCGGCCCGTCTTCGTCCGGATTGCCGCCCTTCGCCGACAAGGTCGAAAGCACCACGGTGCCGGAATCGGCAGAAGTGACGAAGAACACGAAGCTGATGAACACCGTCACCGCGATGACGGTTTTGCTCCACGGGTAGGTTTCCAGCAGCAGATAAAGGCTCATCGACGGGTTGTCGAGGGCCGACATGCCCAGCGCCGACATACCGTGGTTGAGCACCTGATCGATCGCACTGTTGCCGAAGATCGACATCCACGCCAGGGTGAAACCGAGCGGAATCAGCAGCACGCCGAAGACGAATTCGCGGATGGTGCGGCCACGGGAAATCCGCGCGATGAACAGGCCCACGAACGGCGACCATGCGATCCACCAGGCCCAGTAGAACACGGTCCAGCCGCCGAGCCAGTCGCTTGGTTTGTCGTAGGCGTAGAGGTCGAAACTCTTCATCGGCAACGCGCCGAGGTAGTCGCCGAGGTTCTGGATCAGGGTATTGAGCAGGTGCTGGGTGGGACCGGCGAACAACACGAACAGCAGCAGCGCACAGGCCAGCAACATGTTGATGTCGGACATCACCCGCACGCCCTTGTCCACACCGGAGACGGCGACGATGATCGCCGCGCCCATCATCAGCGTGATCAGGCCGACCTGAATCCATTGGGTGTGGGCGATGCCGAACAGGTAGTCCAGACCCGAGTTGAGGTGCAGCACACCAAAACCCATGTCGGCACCCAGGCCGAACACCGTAGCGATAATGCCGAAGCCGTCTACCGCGTAACCGATGGGGCCGTTGATGCGCTTGCCGATCAGCGGGTACAGCGCCGAACGCAAGGCCAGCGGCAGGTTATGCCGGTAGGCGAAATAGGCCAGCGCCATGCCGACGAAGGCGAACACGCCCCAGCCGTGCAGGCCCCAGTGCAGAAACAGAATCTGCATCGCCTGCCGCGCTGCATCGGCAGTGCCGGCCTCGCCTTGCGGCGGTTGCAGCATGTGGGTCAGCGGCTCCGACACGCAGAAGAAGAACAACGTGATGCTGATCCCGGCGGCGAACAGCATGCCGGCCCAGGACAGGTAACTGAACTCGGGTTCGTCGTGGTCGGCACCGAGTTTGATCTTGCCGTAGCCTGATAACGCGGTGACCACCACGAAGACCAGATACAGCGTCATCGCAAGCATGTAGTACCAGCCGACCGTATTGGCCGCCCAGTTTTGCGCAGCCAGCAACCAGGCGCCTGCCTGCTCCGGCATGGCGATGACAACCAGACCAAACAGCAGAATCACCGTCGCGGCGAAGTAGAACACCGGCGGATTCATGCGCACCAGACCGCTGGCGGGGGTAGACGATGCACTCATGAAACGTGCACCTCGAGGGGTTGAATCGTGGCTGAAATGATCGGACTCAGCAAAGGCAAGCCTCCTGTTGTGAGCGGGCAGCGAACCACCGGTTTAACTTGAATGAACGTTCAAGTTAAACATGGATAGGGTGGTAAGGACTAATCGCAGGGCCAGGCGGTAGTTTTCGTACAGCAGCCCAAGGAGGGGTATGACGCGGGTTTGAAGGGATTCGTTCAATGGAGAATTGGCTGAATGCCATCAACCTGGTTCGGTGCGAAAATTGTGGCGAGGGAGCTTGCTCCCGCTGGACTGCGCAGCAGTCCCAATCCGGCGTCAGTCGTAATTGGGAGTCCTGCGGCCTCCAGCGGGAGCAAGCTCCCTCGCCACAAACGAACTGGAAATCTTACTTCTGCGTCCCGTCATCATGCTGCAGATTGGCCTGGGTCAGGTTGCTCCCCGCCGGCACACTGCGGGTCAGCCAGACATTGCCGCCAATGGTCGAACCCTGGCCGATGGTGATCCGCCCCAGAATCGTCGCTCCGGCATAAATCACCACGTCATCCTCGACAATCGGATGCCGTGGATGCCCCTTCTGCAACTGCCCGTCTTCATCGGCCGGGAAGCGCTTGGCGCCCAAGGTCACGGCCTGATAAATCCGCACCCGCTCGCCGATGATCGCGGTCTCGCCGATCACCACACCGGTGCCGTGGTCGATAAAGAAACTGCGGCCGATCTGCGCGCCCGGATGGATGTCGATGCCGGTGGCCGAGTGCGCAATTTCCGCGCTGATCCGCGCCAGCAACGGCAACCCGGCGCGATACAGATGGTGCGCCAGACGATGGTGAATCACCGCCAGAATCCCCGGATAGCACAACAGCACCTCATCGACGCTGCGTGCCGCCGGGTCACCGTGATAGGCCGCCAGCACGTCGGTATCGAGCAGGCTGCGCAGGCCCGGCAAGGCCAGGGCAAAATCCTGAATGATGCGGATCGCCTGCGCTTCGACATCAGCATCGCCTTGCGCGGTGTGCCGGGCGACATACCGCAATTCCAGCCGCGCCTGCGCCAGCAAGGCATTCAACGCGGTATCGAGGGTGTGGCCGACATAGAAGTCTTCGCTTTCCTCACGCAGATCCACCGGTCCCAGCCGCATCGGGAACAACGCACCACACAGCGCCTCGAGAATCTCGGCCATCGCCGCGCGGGACGGCAACTCGCGACCACCCTGCTCGCCACTGGCCCGGCCATTCTGGGTACGCCACTGATCCCGCGCGGTACGCAGTTGGCTGACGATGGTCTGCAATTGCCAATGGCTGGAACGCTCGCTCACGGTAAAGACTCCTCACAGGCGGCCGGTCTGGCCGCGTCAACGGCAACTACTTTACGACATGCCCACAAGGACGAATTAAGAACCGATAGTGCTGGCGTAAGCACATTTGGCTATAAGCAATTCACGGTTGCCCCGCTAAAACGGCCTGCCTATAGTCCTGTCATCTTCCTCCGCCAGTACGGGCTCATGATCAAACAACAGCTGGATCGCTTTAACCGTCTCGACCTGCTCGGCCAACCGACGCCTCTGGAAAAACTCGAACGCCTGTCTGCCTGGCTGGGCCGCGATGTGTACATCAAACGCGATGACCTGACGCCGCTGGCCATGGGCGGCAACAAGCTGCGCAAACTCGAATACCTCGCTGCCGACGCCCTCGCCCAGGGCGCCGACACGCTGATCACCGCCGGTGCCTTGCAATCGAACCACGTACGCCAGACCGCCGCGCTGGCGGCCAGACTCGGCCTGGGTTGCGTGGCGCTGCTGGAAAATCCGCTGGGCACCGATGACAGCAATTACACCGGCAACGGCAACCGTCTGCTGCTCGATCTGTTCGACACCAAGGTCGAGTTGGTGGACAACCTCGACAACGCCGACGAACAACTCGCCGCACTCGCCGTGCGCCTGCGCAGCAATGGCAAGAAACCGTATCTGGTGCCGATCGGTGGCTCCAATGCTCTCGGTGCATTGGGCTACGTGCGTGCCGGTCTGGAACTGGCCGAGCAGATCAAGGACACCGGCCTGGAATTCGCCGCCGTGGTGCTGGCCTCGGGCAGCGCCGGGACCCACAGTGGTCTGGCGCTGGCGTTGAGCGAAGCGCTGCCGCAATTGCCGGTGATCGGCGTGACCGTCTCGCGCAGCGAAGAAGATCAGCGCCCGAAAGTGCAAGGTCTGGCCGAACGTACGGCGGACCTGCTGGGCGTGAAATTGCCAGTGAACTTCAAGGTCGAGTTGTGGGACGAATACTTCGGTCCGCGTTACGGCGAGCCGAATGCCGGGACACTGGCGGCGGTGAAGCTGTTGGCCAGTCAGGACGCGGTGTTGCTCGACCCGGTGTATACCGGCAAGGCCATGGCTGGTCTGCTCGACGGGATCGGCCGCCAGCGTTTCGACGATGGCCCGATCATCTTCCTGCATACCGGTGGGGCGCCGGCGTTGTTTGCCTACAGGGATGCTTTGAGCGGTTGAAGCGCTTTTGTGGCGAGGGAGCTTGCTCCCGCCGGGGCGCGCAGCGCCCCCAAACCTGCTTTCGCGTTTTTCAGTTGAACACTGGCGCCAGTTATTGCGACTGCTGCGCAGTCGGGCGGGAGCAAGCTCCCTCGCCACAGGCAGATACCACATATTCCATATATGAATATCAAATTAGACATTAAGTATTTTCAAGTCTAAAGCAGACATCTTATAGTCTCGCCGCAGGCGAATTTCGGGCAAGACGCATAAGCTGCTTTAGGGCACGATAACGCAGTCGTTCAACTCCCGGATTCGCCAACTTTCCTTAAGCGTCTTCCATAAGAAAACACAGGGGCTTGTCATGAATTTTTCCGCACTACGTCGCACTCTGCTGGTAGGTTCGCTGGGCCTTGCACTGAGCGCCGGCCTGATCGGCCAGGCTACCGCCGGTGAGCAGCTGCAACAGATCAAGGACAAAGGCGTCATCAACGTCGGCCTGGAAGGCACTTATCCACCGTTCAGCTTCGTTGACGAGAACGGCAAACTGTCCGGTTTCGAAGTCGAGCTCTCCGAAGCCCTGGCGCAGAAACTCGGCGTGAAAGCCAAGATTCAGCCGACCAAGTGGGACGGTATCCTCGCTGCGCTGGAATCCAAACGTCTGGACGTCGTGGTCAACCAGGTGACCATCTCCGACGAGCGCAAGAAGAAATATGACTTCTCCGAGCCGTACACCGTTTCCGGGATTCAGGCGCTGGTGCTGAAGGACAAGGAAGCCAAGTTGAACATCAAGACTGCCGCCGATCTGTCCGGCAAGAAAGTCGGTGTCGGCCTGGGCACCAACTACGAACAATGGGTTCGCGCCAACGTGCCGGGCGCTGACGTGCGCACCTACGACGATGATCCGACCAAGTTCGCCGACCTGAACAACGGCCGCACCGACGCCATCCTGATCGACCGTCTGGCCGCACTGGAATACGCCAAGAAAGCCCCGAAAACCGTGGCTGCCGGTGAAGCGTTCTCCCGTCAGGAATCCGGTATCGCCCTGCGCAAAGGCGAGCCTGAGCTGCTGGCTGCGGTGAACAAAGCCCTCGACGAGCTGCGTGCCGACGGTACCCTTGAGAAGCTGTCGAAGAAATACTTCAACGCTGACGTCACCAAATAATGGAAGAAGCTTTCCAACTCGCACTGGACTCCGCGCCCTTTCTGCTCAAGGGCGCGTACTACACGGTTATCCTCAGCCTGGGCGGCATGTTCTTCGGCTTGCTGCTGGGCTTCGGCCTGGCCTTGATGCGCCTGTCGCGCTTCAAACTGGTGAGCTGGATTGCCCGCATCTACGTGTCGTTCTTCCGCGGCACGCCGTTGCTGGTGCAACTGTTCGTGATCTATTACGGCTTGCCGCAACTGGGTCTGGAACTGGATCCGCTGCCGGCGGCGCTGATCGGCTTCTCGCTGAACATGGCCGCCTACGCCTGTGAAATCCTCCGTGCGGCGATCGGTTCGATCGAACGTGGTCAATGGGAGGCCGCTGCCAGCATCGGCATGACCCGTGCGCAAACCCTGCGCCGGGCCATCCTGCCGCAGGCCATGCGCACGGCGCTGCCGCCGTTGGGCAACAGCTTCATTTCGCTGGTCAAGGACACGGCACTGGCCGCCACCATTCAGGTGCCGGAACTGTTCCGCCAGGCGCAACTGATTACCGCCCGGACTTTCGAAGTCTTCACCATGTATCTTGCCGCCGCGCTGATCTACTGGATTCTGGCCACGGTGCTGTCGCACCTGCAGAACAAGTTGGAAGAGCGGGCCAATCGGCACGACCAGGAGTCCTGACCCATGATTGTCGTGGAAAAACTGACAAAGCAGTTCAAGGGTCAAGAGGTGCTCAAAGGCATCGATCTTGAGGTGAAGGAAGGCGAGGTCGTGGCCATCATCGGCCCTAGCGGTTCGGGTAAAACCACGTTCCTGCGCTGCCTGAATTTCCTTGAAGAGCCCACCAGTGGCCGGATCAAGGTCGGTGATATCGAAATCGATACCCGCCGTCCTCTGAGCCAGCAACAAAGCCTGGTGCGCAACCTGCGCCAGCACGTGGGTTTCGTGTTCCAGAACTTCAACCTGTTCCCCCACCGCACCGCCCTGGAAAACGTCATCGAAGGGCCGATCGTGGTCAAGAAGATGCCGCGCGAGCAAGCCGTTGCCCTGGGCATGAAGCTGCTGGCCAAGGTCGGTCTGGCCGGCAAGGAAGATGCGTATCCGCGTCGTCTGTCCGGCGGTCAGCAACAGCGCGTGGCGATTGCCCGGGCGCTGGCGATGGAGCCGGAAGTGATCCTGTTCGACGAGCCGACCTCGGCGCTCGACCCGGAACTGGTCGGCGAAGTGTTGGCGACCATTCGTGGTCTGGCTGAAGAAAAACGCACCATGGTCATCGTCACTCACGAAATGGGTTTCGCCCGCGATGTGGCCAACCGTGTGGTGTTTTTTGACAAGGGCGTGATCGTCGAGCAAGGCGAAGCCAAAGCCTTGTTTGCCAACCCGAAAGAAGAGCGCACCAAACAGTTTCTCAGCAAGTTTCTGAATCACGCCTGAGAAGCTTATTGTCTGGAGTCATTAACTTCCACGGATGGAAGTTATACTTTTCCCGCCTACACAAACATCTAAGCCCCTCCATTCTAAAACCTGTCAAAACAATACATACATGTTCTGTAGCCGTTGGGCTTAATCCGTTGCGCATCTCTTTGCCTGCGAAACGATCCAAACTCGCCTGCACTAAAACAATAAAAACTGCCAAAAAACCGTAGTTCCATTCGCCATTGCGGCTAGGCAGCGTGACTGCACAACGTAGGAATCTTCTGATTAATCGGTAATTCACGGATTAACTAAGACACTCTATTGACACTCTTTCCCGCACACTCTTATCTAGTCGTCAACCGGCACCCACTAGTTGAATCAATTCGCACTCAGCCTGAACAAAAGTTCAGGCTGCATTACCGATTCATCACGCCTTTTGTTTTTTCAAGAAACGGAATTCGCCGCAAGATTTCAAGGAGAGAACCCGATGATCCGCACTTCGCATACCCCCGAACTGGCAGCCCCGCACCTGGCAGCCGCGCAGAAAAACGCCGTCAACCTGGCCGCGGCCGCGCATTTGCTGATCGATGTTCTGCCGTACCCCGGTATGGACGCCGGCGATCTGATCGAACTGTTCTGGAACAACTGCTACGTCGCCTCACGCGTCCTGACCAGTGAAGACCTCGGCACATCGGTCAGTCTGCGAGTGCCGGAGAGCTTCATCGCCAGCGGCACCGCACGGATTCACTATCGGGTCATGCAAATCGGGCAGGGACCTGCGCTGTCGGCGGCAACACGGGTTCAAGTCAAGCTCGACTGCCCAGGCGGCCAGCCTTCGGCGTTGTGCGGTGACGAGAATCAGCAACTGGCGCCGGTCACGGTACCCGACACCATCCGCCGCCAGGGCGTGAATCCCAATCAGATCAAACGCGGCGTGCCTCTGACCATCGAGCCCTACCGGAACATGGCCGAGGACGACGCCATCACCTTGCGCTGGGGCGATGTGCGCATGGACCTGGCCCGAATCACCGCTGCCGATGTCGGCCTACCGATTCAGGTCTGGGTACCACCGGCAGTGATCGTCGAGGGCGGTGAGGATCTGCGCCTCGACGTGACCTACTGCGTCATCGACTGGGTCGGCAACAACTCACGCTGGGCACCGCCACGGACGTTGAAGATCGGTTGCGTGAATCCTTATCTGAAGGTGCCGCTGCGCCAAGCGCTGAAGGCTGCTGAATCGACCAAGGATTGATACCGCATTCCTGTGCTCATGGGGCTTTGTAGTGAGGTGATTTAGCGAAAAGTCGCACCGCCCCGATGGACTGCGAAGCAATCCCGTTTTTTATGACTCAGAAAAGGCCGCTGCGCGGCCTGTCGGGGATGAATCCCCTCACCACAGGTTGTATTGCCACGGCTGAGAGACTGTTAACCAACCCGACCATCACCCCTTCTATACATATTCCTAAAAGTTAGTTTATTTAATATTTATACACGCTTAGGGTATATGAACCGGACCACCGGACATTCTTTCGTTCGCCGCACTTTTGCGGCGTTTTTCATGAGATGTGAGGTAGGTAGTATGGTCCGGAACACAATCACCCCAGTGCAGATCGCCAGGGCATTGCGTGCAGCCAGGGAGCGGCACTGATGTCCAGTCTGGCCGATGCAAACGTCCAGTCGGATCTGGACATCGCCCCGTTGTTGTTGCCCGCGCAGGTTTTGCGCAACGACGCCCAAGCCATCAAGGCTGCCCACGAACTGGCGCAAGTTGCCCGCGCGCAGGCTGCCAAACGTGATCGTCAGCGCAAGTTGCCGTGGTCGGAAATCGAACAGTTCACCCGCAGCGGTCTGGGCAGCATTGCCATCCCCCGTGAATACGGCGGCCCACAGGTTTCGTTTGTCACGTTGGCCGAGGTGTTCGCGATCATTTCCGCGGCCGACCCGGCGCTGGGACAGATCCCGCAGAACCAGTTCGGCATCATCAATCTGGTGCTCGGCAGCGCCACCGAGGCGCAGAAAAAACAGCTGTTCCAGAGTGTTCTGGAAGGCTGGCGCATCGGCAACGCCGGCCCTGAGCGCGGCACCAAAAACACCCTGGAATTGAAAGCGCGCATCACCGCCGACGGCGATGATTATGTGATCAACGGCCAGAAGTTTTATTCCACCGGCGCGCTGTTCGCGCACTGGGTGGCGGTCAAGGCGCTGAATGACGACGGCAAGCAGGTGCTGGCATTCGTCCGCCGTGGCACCCCGGGCCTGCGCATAGTCGATGACTGGTCAGGCTTCGGTCAGCGCACCACCGCCAGTGGCACGATTCTGCTCAACAACGTGCGGGTCGAGTCGAGCCTGGTGGTCGACAACTGGAAGATCAACGAGAAGCCAAACACTCAAGGTGCCGTGTCGCAGCTGATTCAAGCGGCCATCGACGCCGGCATCGCCCGTGGCGCCATCGACGACGCCATCGAATTCGTCAAAACCCGTGCGCGACCCTGGATCGACGCCAAGGTGGAACGCGCCAGCGATGACCTCTACGTGATCGCCGACATCGGCAAACTGAAAATCGAACTGCACGCCGCCGAGGCATTGCTGCGCAAGGCCGGGCAAGTGCTGGATCAGGTGCACGCCGCACCGCTCACCGCCGAGTCCGCCGCCCGCGCCTCGATTGCCGTGGCCGAAGCCAAAGTGCTGACTACCGAGATTTCCTTGCTCGCCAGCGAGAAGCTTTTCGAACTGGCCGGCAGCCGCGCGACCCTCGCCGAATTCAACCTCGACCGCCACTGGCGCAACGCCCGGGTGCACACCCTGCACGATCCGGTGCGCTGGAAATATCACGCGGTTGGCGCCTATCGCCTGAACGGTACTTTGCCGGCCCGCCATTCCTGGATCTGACGACCGCACACTTTCTCAAAGGCATTGGAGAGAACCATGACTTTTTCCCATCCCGTCGCGGTCATCACCAGCGATGAGCAAGCCCTGATCGTCGCCAGCGACCTGGCCGAAGATTTCAAACGCGACAGTGCCGTGCGCGACCGTGAACGCCGCCTGCCACTGCCGGAACTCGACGTATTTTCCCGCTCTGGCCTGTGGGGCATCAGCGTGCCCAAGGAATACGGCGGCGCCGGCGTGTCCAACGTGACCCTGGCCAAAGTCATCGCCCTGATCGCTCAGGCTGACGGCTCGCTCGGGCAGATTCCGCAGAACCATTTCTACGCCCTCGAAGTGCTGCGCGTTAACGGCAGCCACGAGCAGAAACAACGGCTGTACGCCGAGGTGCTGGCCGGCCAGCGCTTCGGCAATGCCTTGGCGGAACTCGGTACCAAAACCGCCCACGACCGCGTCACCCGCCTCGAGCGTGACGGCGACGGCTATCGCATCAACGGGCGCAAGTTTTATGCGACCGGCGCGATCTACGCGCAGCGCATCCCGACGTCGGTGGTTGATGAAAATGGCGTGCAGCAACTGGCCTTCGTCCCGCGTGACAGCAAGGGCCTGACGGTCATCGACGACTGGAGCGGTTTCGGCCAGCGCACCACCGGCAGCGGTTCGGTGGTGTTCGAAGACGTCTACGTTGCCGCCGACGACGTGATCCCGTTCCAGAGCGCCTTCGAGCGTCCGACCACGGTCGGCCCGCTGGCGCAGATTCTTCATGCCGCCATCGACACCGGCATCGCTCGCGCCGCTTACGAAGATGCCCTGCACTTCGTGCGCAGCAAAACCCGGCCGTGGATCGACTCCGGTAATGACAAGGCCACCGAAGACCCGCTGACCCTGAAGAGCTTCGGCCACTTGAGCATTCGTCTGCACGCCACTGAAGCACTGCTGGAACGCGCCGGCGAATCCCTCGACAAAGCCCAGGCCGAGACCAACGCCGAGACCGTCGCTGCTGCCTCGATTGCCGTCGCCGAAGCGCGGGCGATCAGCACCGAAATTTCCCTGGCTGCCGGCAGCACCCTGTTCGAACTGGCCGGTAGCCAGGCGACCCTGATCGAGCACGGCCTCGACCGTCACTGGCGCAATGCCCGGGTGCACACCCTGCACGACCCAGTGCGCTGGAAGTATCACGCGGTGGGCAATTACTACCTCAACGACGAAAAGCCTCCGCTGCGAGGAACGATCTGATGAGCGCCGCGAAAAAGAAGATCCTGCTCAATGCGTTCAACATGAACTGCATTGGCCACATCAACCACGGTTTGTGGACACACCCGCGCGACACCTCGACGCGCTACAACACCATCGAATACTGGACCGAACTGGCGCAGTTGCTGGAGCGCGGTTTGTTCGACGGACTGTTCATCGCCGACATCGTCGGCGTGTACGACGTCTACCAGAACTCGGTGGACGTCACGCTCAAAGAGTCGATCCAGTTGCCGGTCAACGACCCGCTGCTGCTGGTGTCAGCGATGGCCGCCGTGACGAAAAATCTCGGCTTCGGCCTCACCGCCAACCTCACCTATGAACCGCCCTATCTGTTCGCCCGCCGCATGTCCACGCTCGATCATCTGAGCCGTGGTCGGGTCGGCTGGAACATCGTCACCGGTTACCTCGACAGCGCCGCCAAGGCCATGGGCCTGCGCGAACAGGTCGAGCATGACCGTCGCTACGATCAGGCCGACGAGTACCTCGAAGTGCTCTACAAACTCTGGGAGGGCAGTTGGGAAAACGGCGCGGTGCTCAATGACCGCGTGCAGCGCATCTACGCCCAGCCGGAGAAGGTGCACAAGGTCGAGCACCACGGCGAATTCTATCAAGTCGAGGGTTATCACCTCTGCGAGCCGTCGCCGCAGCGCACGCCTGTGCTGTTCCAGGCTGGCAGTTCCGATCGTGGATTGCTGTTCGCCGGGCGTCACGCCGAGTGCGTGTTCATCAGCGGCCAGAACAAGCCATCGACCAAGGTGCAGGTGGACAAGGTCCGCGCCAGCGCCGTCGAGGCCGGGCGCAATCCCGAGGACATCAAGGTGTTCATGGGCCTCAACGTGATCGTCGGCGCGACCGAAGAGGCCGCGTGGGCCAAGCACGCAGAGTACTTGAGTCATGCCAGTGCCGAGGCCGGTGTGGCGCACTTCTCGGCGTCCACCGGCATCGATTTTTCCCAATACGAAATCGACGAGCCGATCCAGTACGTCAAGAGCAACGCCATCCAGTCCGCAACCAAGAACCTGCAGAACAACGACTGGACCCGCCGCAAATTGCTCGACCAGCACGCCCTCGGTGGCCGCTACATCACCGTGGTCGGCTCGCCTGAGCAAGTGGCGGATGAACTGGAAGCGTGGATCGCTGAAACCGGGCTGGACGGCTTCAACCTTACGCGCATCGTGACCCCGGAAAGCTATGTCGATTTCATCGAACTGGTGATTCCGGAGTTGCAGCGGCGCGGATCGTACAAGACCGCGTATGACAGCGGCAGTTTGCGCGAAAAGCTGTTTCACGCAGGGGCGCAGTTACCTGAGCAACATACCGGATCTTCGTACCGCCGCTAAAAGCATCGCTGGCAAGCCAGCTCCCACAAGGGTCTGTGGCGTTCACAAAACCTGTGGGAGCTGGCTTGCCAGCGATGAGGCCCGACCAGACACCACAAAATTCATGCACTGACTGGAAACCACACCATGACCCAGAAATTCCTGTCCCACCCAGTCAAAGCACTGGCCCTGGCATTCGGCCTGTTCAGCTCAGCGGTGTTCGCCGCCGATGCACCCCTTAAAATCGGCACCACCGCCGCCTTCGCGATTCCACTGGAAGCCGCCGTCGAAGAGGCCTCCAGACAAGGCCTGAAAGTCGAGCTGGTGGAGTTCACCGACTGGATCGCACCGAACGTCAGCCTCGCCGCCGGCGACATCGACGTGAACTACTTCCAGCACATCCCATTCCTCGAAAACGCCAAGGCCGCTTCCGGTTTTGACCTGGTGCCGTTCGCCCCGGGGATCATCAACAACGTCGGCCTCTACTCGAAAAAATACAAAAGCTTCGACGAGTTGCCCGAAGGCGCCAGCGTCGCCATCGCCAACGACCCGATCAACAGCGGTCGCGGCCTGCAACTGCTGGCCAAGGCCGGTCTGATCACCCTCAAACCTGGAGTCGGCTACAAGGCCACCGAAGACGATATCGTCGCCAACCCGAAGAAGATCAAGATCCTCCAAGTCGAAGCCGTGCAACTGGTGCGCGCCTACGATGACGCCGATCTGGTTCAGGGCTACCCGGCCTATATTCGTCTGGCGAAGACTTTTGACGCAGGCTCAGCGCTGCTGTTCGACGGTCTCGACCACAAGGAATACGTGATCCAGTTCGTCATCCAGCCGAAGAGCAAGGACGACCCGCGCCTGATCAAATTCGTCGACATCTACCAGCACTCGCCGGCCGTTCGCGCCGCACTGGATAAGGCTCACGGCAAGCTGTATCAGGCCGGTTGGGAAAGCTGAACATGACCGCCGCGATCCAACGGCGACTGGAGATTCCAGAGCCAAAACATGCTGAAAAAACCGAACTGCATCCCGAGCTGAATCGTGCCCACGTGCGCTTCATCGGCCTGGGTAAAACCTACGCGGGTCGGCAAGGCCCGGTGGCGGCCCTGCAAGGCATCGACCTGGCGATTCAGCGCGGCGAGGTGTTCGGCATCATCGGCCGCAGCGGCGCCGGCAAGTCGTCACTGATCCGCACGATCAATCGTCTGGAACAACCGACTGCGGGACGCGTGCTGATCGATCAGGTCGACATCGGCGAGTTCGATGAGGATCGCCTGGTCGCGCTGCGCCGAAGGATCGGCATGATCTTCCAGCACTTCAACCTGATGTCGGCCAAGACCGTGTGGCAGAACGTCGAACTGCCGCTGAAAGTCGCGGGCGTGCCGAAGGCGCAACGCGAGCAGAAGGTGCGTGAACTGCTCGAACTGGTCGGCCTGCAAGACAAGCACAAGGCTTACCCGGCGCAGCTTTCCGGCGGGCAGAAACAGCGCGTCGGCATCGCCCGCGCATTGGTGCATGACCCGGACATTCTGCTGTGCGACGAAGCCACTTCGGCGCTCGATCCCGAGACCACTCAGTCGATCCTCGGCCTGCTGCGCGAGATCAATCAGCGCCTGGGCCTGACCATTGTGCTGATCACTCACGAAATGGCGGTGATCCGCGAAATCTGCGACCGCGTGGTAGTGCTGGAACACGGGCGGATCGTCGAGCAGGGCCCGGTCTGGGAAGTGTTCGGCAATCCGCAGCACGAGGTCAGCCAGACCTTGCTCGCGCCGCTGCAACACGCCTTGCCGGCAGAACTGCAAAGCCGTCTGCATGCCCAGCCGCCCTCCTCCGAGGCGGCGGTGGTGCTGCGTTTGCAGTTCACCGGCAGTGCCAGCGACGAGCCGGATCTGGCAGCGCTGTTCGCCGCCCTCGGCGGACGCGTGAAGTTGCTGCAGGGCGGCGTCGAGCGGATTCAGGGCCACGCGCTGGGACACCTGTTGCTGGCGGTCAGCGGCTCATCCTTGAGTGCCGAACAATTGCGCGAGCGCGCCGGGCAGTGGGCGCAACGGGTGGAGGTATCGGGTTATGTGGTTTGATCGCTTGCTCCAGGGTTTCATCGACACCTTCCTGATGGTCGGCGTGTCGTCGCTGATCGCGTTGCTGGTGGGAATCCCGATGGCGGTGATTCTGGTCACCAGCGACAAGGGCGGGATCTATCAGGCGCCGCTGCTCAACCGGGCGCTGGGCGCGTTCGTGAATCTGTTCCGCTCGATCCCGTTTCTGATTCTGATGGTCGCGCTGATTCCGTTCACCCGGCTGATTGTCGGCACTACGTACGGTGTGTGGGCGGCGGTGGTGCCGCTGACCATCGCCGCGACACCGTTCTTTGCGCGGATTGCCGAAGTGAGTCTGCGTGAGGTCGATCACGGCTTGATCGAGGCGGCGCAAGCCATGGGCTGCCGGCGCTGGCACATCGTCTGGCATGTACTGTTGCCGGAAGCGCTGCCGGGGATCGTCGGCGGGTTCACGATTACGCTGGTGACGATGATCAACTCGTCAGCCATGGCCGGAGCGATTGGCGCCGGCGGCCTCGGCGATATCGCTTACCGCTACGGTTATCAACGTTTCGACAGCCAGATCATGCTGACGGTGATTGTGTTGCTGGTGGCGTTGGTGGCGGTGATTCAGTTGGGCGGCGATCGCCTCGCCAGAGGTCTGAACAAGCGCTGAAGCAAGATCAAAAGATCGCAGCCTTCGGCAGCTCCTACAGGGGAATGCGATCTTCTGTAGGAGCTGCCGAAGGCTGCGATCTTTTAAAGCGCGAAAGCGCTTATAGTCTGCTCAACTCCCCCAAACAGTCCGCCCCATGAAACAGACTCCCACCGATCTGGAACAGATCACCGCCACCACCCTCGGCCACTACAACTCGGTGGCCGAAGACTTCCGCGAAGGCACCCGCGATCACGATGTCAGCCAGAACATCGACGCCTTGCTTCGCCACATCCAGGGGCCGGCGCCCTTCACCCTGCTCGATTTCGGCTGCGGCCCCGGCCGTGATTTGCAGACGTTCACCCGCATGGGCCATGTCGCGGTCGGTCTCGATGGCTCAGAGGAATTTGCGCGCATGGCCCGCGAAGACAGCGGTTGCGAGGTCTGGCAGCAGGACTTTCTGAAACTCGATCTGCCGGCCGAGCGCTTCGACGGCATCTTCGCCAATGCGGTGCTGTTTCATGTGCCGTTGCAGGAGTTGCCGCGGGTGCTCAAGCAGCTGCATGGCACACTGAAACCGGGCGGGGTGTTGTTCAGTTCCAATCCGCGCGGGGATAACCGTGAGGGCTGGAATGGGCCACGCTACGGCTCATATCACGACCTGGACGCGTGGCGCGGGTTGTTGACGGCGGCGGGGTTTGTCGAGCTTGAACATTACTACCGGCCGGCGGGATTGCCGCGCGAGCAGCAGCCTTGGCTGGCGAGTGTCTGGCGGCGGGTTGGCTGAAGATCAAAAGATCGCAGTCTGCAGCAGCGCCGACATGGGATTTCCTGTAGGCGCTGCCGCAGGCTGCGATCTTTTGCTTTTGCCTTATGCTGTCTCTTTCTTCGGCTCGCGAATCTTGTACCAGGCCACATACAGCGCTGGCAGGAACAGCAGGGTCAGCAACGTCGCAACCACGATCCCGCCAATCATCGCGTAGGCCATCGGCCCCCAGAACACTTCCCGGGCAATCGGAATCATGCCCATGCTCGCCGCCGCAGCCGTCAGCAGGATCGGCCGACGCCGGTGCTCGGTCGCTTCCACCACCGCATCCCACGGCGTATAGCCCTTCTGCTCGAACTCATCGATCTGCGTCACCAGAATCACCGAGTTGCGGATGATGATACCGATCAGTGCAAGGATCCCCAGGATCGCCACGAAGCCCATCGGCGTACCGGTCGGCACCAGCGCCAGCACCACGCCGATCAGACCCAGCGGCGCGACACTTGCCACCAGGAACATCTTCTGCACGCTGTGCAACTGGATCATCAGGAAGGTCGCCATCAAAAACAGCATCAACGGCAGGACCTTGGCGATCGGTCCCTGGGCCTTGCCGCTTTCCTCGACCGTACCGCCCGTGGCGACTTTGTAGCCGACCGGGAGTTTTTCAGCGAACGCATCAATCGACGGCTTGAGCAGTTTCACCAGGTCGGTCGGCTGGATCTCGTCGCGCACCGAGGCCTTGATGGTGATGGTCGGCAGACGATCACGACGCCACACCAGCGGTTGCTCCAGCTCATACCGCACGGTGGCGAAGGCCAATAGCGGAATCGACGTGCCGTTGGGTGTGACGATCTGCAGGTTCTGCAGGGTTTCCGGGGTGCCGCGTTCGGAATCCACCGCGCGGCCGACGACATTGATCAGGTAGATATCGTCATCGACCTGGGTCAGTGGCGAGCCGCTGACGATGCTATTCATCAGCTTCGCCACGTCTTCCGAGGACAGCCCGAGCTGACGCGCCTTGTCCTGGGCAATGTCGATGCGCAGCACTTTGCCCGGCTCGTTCCAGTCGTAAATGATCTCGCCGATGTGTTCGTTCTTGTCCAGCTCGGTCGCCAGATCAATGGCGTGCTTGCGCACCTGATCGATGTCCTTGCCGCTGACCCGATACTGGATCGGGCGCCCCACCGGCGGGCCCATTTCCAGCGCCTGCACGTAACTGCCGATGCCGACGAAATCCTTGTGCAAGCGTTCACGCAAGCGTTGGCTGAGGGCTTCGCGGGCCTCGAAGTCTTTGCTGACGATCACCAGTTGCGCGTAGTACGGGTTCTGCAATTGCTGGTCGAGCGGCAAGTAGAAACGGATCGCGCCCTGACCGATGTAAGTGCTCCAGCGCACGATGTCCGGGTCGCCCTTGAGCGTGGCTTCGAGCTTGTCCACGGCCTTGCGGGTTTCGTCGATCGAGGCGTTTTGCGGCAGGTTCAGATCGACGAGGATTTCCGGGCGATCGGAGGACGGGAAGAACTGATTTTGCACAAAGCGCATGCAGAACACCGCCAGCACGAAGCACAACACGGTGATGCCGATCGCCCACCAGCGGTTGCGCATCGACCACAGCAAACCGTGGTTGAATGCCCGACCAATGCGTCCCGGCTCGCCCTCGTGAGGTTTCACATTGGTGCTGAGGATGTGCACGCCGATTACCGGTGCGAACAGCACCGCGACGATCCACGACACCAGCATTGCCACCGCGATCACCGCAAACAGGGTGAAGGTGTACTCACCAGCGGAGCTGGCGTTGAGGCCGATCGGCACGAAGCCGGCAACGGTCACCAGCGTACCGGTGAGCATCGGGAACGCCGTCGAGGTGTAGGCAAACGTAGCCGCCTGCTCTTTGGTCTCGCCCATTTCCAGACGCGTGACCATCATCTCCACGGTGATCATCGCGTCGTCCACCAGCAGACCGAGGGCGATGATCAGTGCACCGAGGGAAATCCGCTGCATAGTGATGCCGCTGTATTCCATGAACACAAACACCATCGCCAGCACCAGCGGAATCGAGCACGCCACCACCAGCCCGGCGCGCACGCCAAGACTGATGAAGCTGACCACCAGCACGATGATCACCGCTTCGAACAGCGCGCTGGTGAAGCCACCAACCGCCTCTTCCACCACCACTGCCTGATCGGACACCGTATGGACGCCGACGCCAACCGGCAGATCAGCGGTGATCTGGTCGATCCGCTGGTGCAACGCCTTGCCGAATTCCTGAACGTTGCCGCCCTTCTGCATGGCAATCGCCAGACCGATTGCCGGCTTGCCGTCGAAACGGAATTCCGGCGTGGCCGGGTCAACATAACCGCGACTGATGTCGGCGATATCGGCCAGACGATAGAAGCGCTCATTGAGTTTGAGATTGACCTCGGCCAGATCCTTCTCCGACGCGAACTGCCCTGAAGTACGCACCGAAATACGCTCAGGCCCGGCCTCGATCACACCCGCCGGAGTCACGGCGTTCTGCGATTGCAGGCTCTGCACCACCTGACGCTGATCGATGCCCAGTGCCGCGAGCTTGCGGGTGGAGAAGTTCAGGTAAATCACTTCGTCCTGCTGGCCGATCATCTCGATCTTGCCCAGACCCGGCACGTTGCGGATCTCGGCGCGGGCCTGTTCCACGTAGTCGCGCAACTGGCGCATGGTCAGGCCGTCGGCGGTAAACGCGTAGACCGAGCCGTAGACGTCACCGAACTCATCGTTGAATCCGGGCCCCTGAATCCCTTGGGGAAACTGTCCGCGAATGTCATCGATCTTCTTGCGCACCTGGTACCAGATTTCCGGAATGTCCTTGGCGCTGGTGGTGTCGCGCAGGTACACGTAGACCGTCGATTCACCGGGGCGCGTGTAACTTTTCACGTAGTCGAGAGAATCGAGCTCCTCGAGTTTTTTCTCGATGCGGTCGGTGACCTGCTTGAGGGTTTCCTCCTGGGTCGCGCCCGGCCATTTGGTCTGGATGACCATGGTCTTGATGGTGAACGAAGGGTCTTCTTCACGCCCCAGATTGAAGTAAGAGAACACCCCCATCAGCAACGCGACGAACATCAGGTACCAGACGAACGACTGATGCTTGAGGGCCCATTCGGAGAGATTGAAAGAGCCTTTCATTGACTGTCCTCGTCGAGTTTCACGGCTTGTCCGGGTTTAAGACTGTTGACGCCTGCGCTGACCACGCGCTCGCCAGATTTGACGCCGTCGGCCAGCACCACGGTGCCGTCGGTACGGCTGATCACGCTGACGTCACGGGGCGCGACGGTTTTGCTGGAGGTGTCGACCACCCAGATGCGGGTCTTGCCATCGGCTTCCTGCAGGGCAGTGGCAGGCAACTCGATACGCGGCTTGATCGCCGAACTGAGGGTCACGCTGATCGCCGTACCGAGGCGAAACCCCTCCGGGGTGCTGGCCAGGGTCAGCCGCGCGCGGCGGGTGCGCGTGGCGCTTTGAGCCTGCGGTTCGATCTCGCGAATGGTCGCGGTGGTATTGATGCTCGGGTCGAGTTGCCCGGCCACCAGAAACACCACGTCGGCGGGGATCTGATCAACCAGTGTGTCCGGCAGGTCGATCACCGCTTCCTTGATGTCCGGTTGCGCCAGAGTCACCACTTGCTGGCCGGCGGTCACCACTTGGCCGGCTTCGGCATTCCATGCGGTGACCACGGCTTTGTGGTCGGCACGCAGTTCGGTGTAGCCGAGCTGATCCTTGCTCTGGTCGACCGCCGCCCGTGCCTGATCGAGCGAGGCCTGGGTGGTTTTCAGATCGGTGATGGCGATGTCCAGTTGTGCCTGCGCGCCCACCCCACGATCAAACAGCGCCTGCTGACGCCGGGCGTTGGCCTGGGCGTTGATCAGTTGCGCCTGCACCTTGGCCAGATCGCCCTGGGCCGAACGCAACTGGTTCTGTTGATCGGAGGGGTCGAGCGTGGCGAGCAACGTACCCTTTTGCACCTCGGTGCCGACATCGACGTTACGGCTGGCAATACGTCCACCGACGCGGAAACCGGTGTTGCTCTCGTAACGCGCCTGAATGCTGCCGGCGAAACGCCCGAGGGTTTCCTCGTTCAGCGCCTGTACCTTGATCGACAGCACGGGTCGTACCGGCTCCGGAGGTGGCTCGCTTTTCGAGCAGGCGGCCAGCAACACACTGATGGATAACAGCCCCAGACGCTTCATGGCTGTGCTCCCGGTTGCAGATCCTTGTAGGTGTTTTCGGCGATCTCGACTTTCATGCCCGGATGCAACAACTGCCCACCCGCGACAATGACTTTTTCCCCGCCTTTGAGACCGTCGCTGATGATCACCTTGCCGATCAGGTAGCGGCTGACAGTGATGTTGTGCAACTGCGCCTCGCCCTTGTCGTCAACCATCCACACGGCCGGATCGCTGATGTTTTTGGTCAGCGCCGACCATGGCAATTCCACCGCCGACTTGCCGCTGCCCTTGGCCGTGGCGCTGACCACCGAGCCGAGCTGCATGCCCTGCGGCAGGCTGTCGAGGGTGACTTTGACTTGTACCGTGCCAGACTGCGCCGACACTGCCGGAGTGATTTCGCGCACCGTGCCGGTGGTCTTGATCGCGGGATTATCGAGCAGGCTGACGACAATCGAGCGATCGGCAGGACGTTCGGCCAGCAGCGATTCGTAGACGTTGAACACCGCGTCGCGATCGCCATCGCGGGCCAGTTTGAAAATCGGCGCGGTCGCCTGGACCACCTGGCCGACCTCTGCCTGGCGTTCAGTGATAATCCCCGGGGCATCGGCGATCAGCGCGGTGTAGCTCAGTTGATCCTTGGCATTGGCCAGTTGCGCCTGCGCCGCGCTCAAGGCGCTCTGGCTGCTGCGCAAGGCGGCTTGGGCGGAGTCGAATTCGCTCTGGCTGGTGTAACCCTTGGGCAACAGTTTCTGCTGACGCACGAACGCTGCGGCGCTCTGTTTGACCCGTGCCTGCTCGGCGATGACCTGGGCCTGAGCGGAATCGACGTTGGTCTGCAAATCCTTGGGATCGAGTTTGGCCAGCACTTGCCTGGCGCTGACCCGGTCGCCGACATCCACCATGCGCTGGATGATCTTGCCACCGACCCGGAACGACAGTTCGGTCTGCACCCGCGCCTGCACATCGCCGGTCAGGGTCACGGCAGCCGCGTAATCGGCAGGTTTGACCTCTTGCACAAAGACCCGTGGCAGGTACTCCGCCGGGGCTTCTTTCTTGCCGCAAGCGGTCAACAATGTGAGCAGGCTCAGCACGACAACTGTTTTCAATCCGGGACTCGCCATGCAGACTCCTTCCTGTGTACGAACGTGCAAGTGACGATACGACTGTGAGCTTAGAACAGGGTTCAACGTTCGCTCACGGGAATAACGCATTTTCCACATTGATTTCTGTGGCGAGGGAGCTTGCTCCCGCTCGACTGCGCAGCAGGCGCAAACCTTTCGAATCGGGGGTGGGGGCCGCTTCGCAGCCCAGCGGGAGCAAGCTCCCTCGCCACAGGGGTACAGGCACGACACACTATCGGCTCCGGCAAAGGAAACGCCCATGCTCAAGACCCTCGCGGTGGCCAATTACCGCTCGATCAACAAACTGGTGATTCCGCTGGGCCGGCTGAATCTGATCACCGGCCCCAACGGCAGCGGCAAGTCCAATCTCTACCGCGCCTTGCGCCTGCTGGCGGAGACCGCTCAGGGTGGCGTGGTCAATGCACTGGCCCGCGAGGGCGGGCTGGACTCGACGTTCTGGGCCGGGCCGGAAACCATCAGCCGACGCATGCGCAGAGGCGAAGTGGCGGTCGAGCCGACCGTGCGTCAGGGCGTCAAACGGCTGCGCCTGGGGTTTGCCGGGGAGGATTTCAGCTACTCCATCAGCCTCGGCCTGCCCGACTCCAACGGCCACTTCATGTTGCCGGGAGACACTCAGCCCAGCCCCTCGCGTTTCAGCCTCGATCCGCAGATCAAGCGCGAATGCATCTGGGCCGGCCCGCTCTATCGCCCGGCGAGCCTGCTGGTGGATCGCAACGGTGCGATGATCCGCGCCCGCGAAGCCCGCAGCTGGGACGTGCTGGCGCAGCACACACCGAATTTCGACAGCCTGTTCGATCAAATCGGCAGCCTGCGCAGTTCGCCAGAGGTGTTCCAGATGCGCGAGTTCATCCGCCGCTGGCGCTTCTACGACCACTTTCGCAGCGACGCCGACGCCCCGGTGCGCCAACCGCAACTGGGTACGCGCACGCCGGTGCTGCACCACGACGGTCGCGATCTGGCAGCCGCGTTGCAGACCATCAATGAAATCGGCGACCCCGAGGCGTTGCAGGCGGCGATCAGCGATGCGTTTCCCGGCGCACGGCTGAACATCGCACCGCTGGCCGGTGGACGCTTTGCCATCGAGTTTTTCCAGGAGGGGTTGCTGCGACCCTTGTCGGCGGCGGAGCTGTCGGACGGGACGTTGCGTTATCTGTTGCTGATTGCCGCATTGCTGACGCCAAGACCACCGTCATTGATGGTGCTCAACGAACCGGAAACCAGCCTGCACCCGGATCTTTTGCCGGCGCTGGCGCGCTTGATCATTCGCGCATCGGAACAGTGTCAGGTGTGGGTGGTGTCGCATGCACGGCGGTTGATTTCAGCGTTGCAGGAGGATCCGGAATGCAACTGCATCGTGCTGGAGAAAACCTTCGGCCAGACCGGAATTGTCGGGCAGCGGGTGCTGGATGAGCCGGCGTGGAACTGGCCGGATTGAAAGCGAAAAGATCGCAGCCTGCGGCAGCTCCTACAGGTTTCGCGTCGCGCCGTGATAGGGCGACAGGCGCTGTCCGTGTAGGAGCTGCCGCAGGCTGCGATCTTTTGCGCCTTAATTAATCAACCCTGCCACTTGCCACCCTCGACAATCACACTCTCAGGCCGGGTGTCATCGCTCAGCTCTTTGCGCACGTATTGGTCGTACAGCTTGAGCAGGTATTTCTCTTCACCCAGCTTCGCCAGTTCGCTGTTCACCCAGTCACGCAGCTCGACATTGCCCTTCTTCACCGCCGGGGCAATCGGTGCTTCGGCGCCGAGTTTTTCCTCCAGCACACGGTAGCCCGGGTTCTGTTTGGCCCAGCTGAACAGCACCAGATTGTCCTGCGCGTAGGCATCACCACGACCGTTGGCCAGGGCTTGCAGCGACTCGGAGTTTTTCTCGAACTTCAGCAGTTTCCAGTCCGGATGGTTCTTGGTCAGCCAGATATCGGCAGTAGTCCCGGTGGTCACGATGGTGGTGCGGGTGGCCAGGTCATCCAGATTTTTTACCGCGCTGGTTTGCGGCACCAGCGCCTGCACCGCGACCTTGAGGTTCGGGTTGGTGAATTCCACCGCTTCCTTGCGCTCCGGAGTCACGGTCATGTTGGCGAGGATCAGGTCGACCTTGTCGCTCTGCAGGAACGGAATGCGGCTCGCCGGCTCCACGGCAACAAACTCGACTTTGTTCTCGTCACCGAGCAGATCCTTGGCGAAACGCCGGCCGATGTCGGTGTCGAAACCGACGTAGCGCCCGGCCTCATCGACGAAACCGAACGGTGGCTTGTCGGTGAACACGCCGACGATCAGTTTGTCGCGGGCCTTGATCTTGTCCAGATAGCCGGCTGGCGCGGCGCTTTCGCTGGCGACTTTCGGCTTGGCCGGTTCTTCGGTTTTGCTGCAACCGGCAAGCAAGGCAAGGCTGAGCAGAGGCAGTAAAAAAGCGGCAGTTTTCATAGCGGTTCCAGTTCCTTTGTCGGATTCGTTTTTGGCAGTGTTGCAACGAAGGAGAACTTCTCCAGGAACTGCTGCGCGCGTGCGGTTTGCGGGTTCGTAAAGAAAATCTCGGGCGGGTTCTGTTCAAGGATGCGTCCGGCATCCATGAACACGATGCGGTCGGCCACTGCGCGGGCGAAGGCCATTTCGTGGGTGACGATCAGCAGGGTCATGCCCTCGCGGGCCAGGCCCTGAATCACTTGCAGCACTTCCTTGACCATTTCCGGGTCGAGGGCCGCGGTGACTTCATCGAACAGCATGACCCGTGGGTTCATGCACAACGAGCGGACGATGGCGATGCGTTGCTGCTGGCCACCGGAGAGCTGGCGCGGGAAGGCATCGCGTTTATCCGCCAGGCCCACGCGTTCGAGCAGCGCTTCGGCTTGCTGCTGCGCTTCACGGCGCTGGCGCTTTTGCACCTTGAGCGGGCCAAGCAATAAATTGTCGAGCACGCTCATGTGCGGAAACAGGTGATAACTCTGGAACACCATGCCGATTTGTTGGCGCACTTCGCGCCAGTCGGTGGCTTTGTCCAACAGTTCACGACCGACAAATTTCAGGCTGCCGTTGTGCGCTTCTTCCAGGCCGTTGAGGCAACGCAGCAACGTGCTTTTGCCACAACCGCTGGGGCCGAGAATGACGATCACTTCACCGCTGCGCACCTGCAGGTCGATGCCCTTGAGCACCTGCTGCTCGCCGTAGAATTTGTTGAAACCCTGAAACTCGATCAATGCGCTCATGCTTGCGTCCAGCGCCGCTCCAGCACGCGCGAGGCGGCCGACAGCGGGTAGCAGATGAAAAAGAAAAACAGAAACAGCGCGCCGTAGATCAGTACCGATTCGTAGGTGCGCTCGATGATCTGCTGGCCGACCTTGATCACATCGACCACGCCAATCAGCACCGCCAGCGAGCTGGTCTTGATGATTCGCGTGTAGACGTTGATGGTCGGTGGTGTCATGCGCTTCAGCGCTTGCGGCAGCAACACGTAGCCGTACAGTTGCGCAGCATTCAGGCCGATCGACAGCCCCGCCTCACGCTGCCCGCGCGGCAACGAATGCAGCGCACCGCGTGCCACCTCGCCAACCTCGCTGGCGCCCCACAGCGATAGCACCAGCACCGCGCACCAGAAGCTCGGCAGGCTCAGTCCGAAGAAAATCGGCAAGCCGAAAAACAGCAGGTACAGCCAGACCAGCACCGGAATCGCCCGGAACAGTTCCAGATAGATCCGCAGGATCGCGTTCAGCCACGTCACGTTGAGCGTGCGCAATACGCCGTAGAGCACCCCGCCAATGGTGCTGATGGCGATGCTCAGGAACGAAATCGACAAGGTTTGCCCGGCGCCTTTTGCCAATTGCGGCAACGACACCCAGAGCAGTTCAAGACCCGAACTGGCCATGCTGGAGCCTCCTTTCCAGACGGCTCAACAGCAGCGACAGCGGCAAGAACAGCAGCACGCAGATCAGCGTCAGCACGGCGAGCATTTCGTAGGTTTTGTAATAGAGCGCGATGTAGCTCTTAGTGGTGTAGAGGATTTCCGGCACCGCCACCGCCGAGACCACGGTGGTTTCCTTGAGCAGGAAAATGAAATTGGCGAACAGCGACGGCAGGCTGAGAATCCCCGCCTGCGGCAGGATCACGTAGCGCAGCAACTGGCCGTGGGACAGGCCGATGGAGCGCCCCGATTCCAGTTGCGCCTGCGGCACCGCATCGATGCCGGCGCGCAGTACCTCGGTGAGGTAGGCACCGCCAAGGAAAGTCATGGTGATGATTGCCGCGGTGAATCCGGAAACCTTGATCCCCAGCGCCGGCAAGGCAAAGTAGACGAAGAACAGTTGAATCAGCAGCGGCGTGTTGCGCGCCAGCTCCACATACAGGCCGACGGCGCGTTGCAGGTAAGGCGTGCGGAACACCAGAATCGTCGCGTTGAGCAGGGCCACCAGCAGCGACGTGCCGATGGCGATGAACCCGACTTGCAGCGTCACGCCCACAGCCTTGAGAAAGGCCGGCAGGGTACTGAGGATAAAGGCGTAGTCGAAAGTCATGAAGCATCCTGGACGTCGCTCGGTAAGCGACGGTCATGCAGTCCATGGACAGCGGGTAACTGTCCGGCAGGTGCTGACTTTATAGGTATAAAAACAAGAATTTAAATACCGTTAAAGCATATTGATATCACTCAAAAAACTACCCTGTGGGTTTGCCGGGAAGGAATAAGAAGGCTATTTTCCCTTGCGCTGTAGGAAGGATCTTTTTTGCGTGAAAGCCCTCCAAGGACGAACAGCTTTTGGCCAGACTCCCCCGGCCAAACCATTACAAGGAAGACAACATGGACGTAAAAGTGCCGCAGCGACTGGACCCGCAGGACATCGTGAAATTGCTCGTGGCGTTGCGCCGGGCGTTGAAGGCTCAGGTGGCCTGAGTTACCACACATCAAGATCAAAAGATCGCAGCCTGCGGCAGCTCCTACAAAAGATCGCTTTCCCCTGTAGGAGCTGCCGCAGGCTGCGATCTTTTGATTCTGGCTTTAGATCCTGTGGCGATCCCATAAATCGAGCACACACAAAAACGCCGATGACCCTCACTGGCCATCGGCGTTTTCATACCTTGAAGGGGTGGTTCAAGCGGCGGATCAGAACGCCGGCAGTACCGCGCCGTTGTACTTCTTCTCGATGAACGCTTTGACTTCGGGGCTGGTCAGGGCAGCGGCCAGTTTCTTGATGGCGTCGCTGTTCTTGTTGTCCTCACGGGCGACCAGAAAGTTCACGTAAGGCGAATCAGCGCCTTCGATCACCAATGCATCCTTGGTCGGGTTCAGCTTGGCTTCCAGCGCGTAGTTGGTGTTGATCATGTCCAGATCAACTTCCTTCAGCACGCGTGGCAGCAGGGCCGATTCCAGTTCCTTGAACTTGAAGTTGTGCGGGTTCTTGGCGATGTCTTTCGGGGTCGCCAGGGCGTTTTTCGGATCTTTCAGTTCGATCAGGCCCGCCTTCTGCAGCAGGATCAGGGCACGGCCGCTGTTGCTGCCCTCGTTCGGGATAGCGATGGTCGCGCCGTCAGGCAGATCAGCCAGTTTCTTGTACTTGCTCGAGTAGCCACCGAACGGTTCAACGTGCACGCCTTGAACGGTCACCAGGTACTTGGCCTTGTCGTCCTTGTATTTGCCGGCATTGAAGCTGTCCAGGTAGGGCTTGGTCTGGAAGTAGTTGGCATCCAGACGCTTCTCGCCCACCTGCACGTTCGGCTGCACGTAGTCGGTGAAGACCTTGATTTCCAGATCCACGCCTTCTTTGGCCAGGGTCGGTTTGATCAGCTCGAGAATTTCCGCGTGCGGCACCGGAGTCGCCGCCACCACCAGTTTCTCGCCGGCCTGGGCCAGGGAAGCAGTCAGAGCAGCCGCCAATGCGGTAAACAACAGAACCTTTTTCATGCAGTGTCCTTATCGAGAATCACGGTCGCGAATGGCGACGGCTATTAATACGTGTGCCAGTGAAGTGCTATCTCTGGCGTGAAGCGGACAATACCGGGATTTTTTATTCCCGGACAATAACGTTTATTCACGTTGATATTCCATTTTGTTCATACACGCGAGATAGACATGCAGGCGCTGCCGCAGGCTGCGATCTTTTGATTTTCAATGGTTTAAAAGCGCTGAAAGCAAGATCAAAAGATCGCAGCCTGCGGCAGCTCCTACACGAGGCCTGCGTTGTTCAGTAACTGCTTTAGCGCCTGCTGATCGGCGGCGGTGCCATTTTCCAGGATTTGTTTGATCTGGCTTTCGATCTGCACCAGCGTCTGTGGCAGGTTCAGGTGCTCCGGGAGGATTTCCTCGCCAGTGCTGACCAGCAGCGCGAAGTGAATGACATTTTCCAGCTCGCGGGTGTTGCCCGGCCAGCTGTGGCGTTCCAGCAGGTGCTGCGCGGCTTCGCTGATCAACGGCACCGGCAGATCAAGGCGCTGGCTGTAGATGCCGAGAAAGTATTCGGCCAACGACAGGATGTCGCCGATCCGCTCGCGCAGGGCCGGCAATTCCAGCTGACCTTCGCTGAGGTAGTGATAGAGCCGTTCGTGGAATTTTCCGGCGTCCACCGCTTGCGCCAGATCGATGCTGGTTGCCGCCACCAACCGCACATCCACCGGGCTCGGCTGATGCGCGCCGACGCGGGTGACTTCATGATTTTCCAGGGCGGCGAGCAGTTTGATCTGGATCGGCAGCGGCAAGTCGCCAATCTCGTCCAGATACAACGTGCCGCCGTTGGCCGAACCGAACCAGCCGGCACGACTGCTGGCCGAACCGGTGTAACTGCCGGCGGCATAGCCGAACAGTTCGGCATCGGCATAGGTCGGGCTGATCGCGCCGCAGTTGACCGAGACGAACAGACCGCTGCGATCACTGGCGCGGTGGATGTGGCGCGCGAGCAACTCTTTACCGGTGCCGGTCTCGCCACGGATCAATACCGAGATTGTCCGTGGTGCCAGGTGCTCCAGCTCTTCACGCAGTTGCCGCGAACGTGGATCAACGAAGACCAGCGCCTTGGCGCGGATGCTCAGGGGGCTTTTTTCCGCATCGGGAAAGGTCAGCAACGGCTGACCGAACGCTTCAAAACTCATGGCAGACTCCCGCCCACAACCGCCGGGAGACGGGGGCGATCAAAAAGAAAAAATACCACTCAAGCGCGACGCCGCGCGTGGTGTTCCAGGCGGTTTTGCAGGCGATAGAGGTAAGCGAAACCTTGCTCCCAGCGCTGGTGCCCGGACTTGACGTTGATGTGCCCGGCCCCGGCGAGAATCCCCGCCTCGGCGCCCCAATCGCGCGCCAGCTCCAGCGCACGTGGCGCGCTGACCGCGGCGTCGTTGTCGGAGGCGACGACCTGACTGGGGAAAGGCAGCAGGTCAGTCGGGATCGGTGCGAAGTTACGCAGCGCCGGTGCGCAAGTCGGGCGCTCGACATCCGCCGGAGCGACCAGCAACGCCCCGCGCACCTGCCGCAGGTATTGCACGGGCGCGGTAGCCGCCCAATGCGCAACGGTGACGCAACCCAGGCTGTGAGCAATCAGGATCACTGGCGTGCTGTCGGCGGCAATCGCTTCGGCCAGCGCCGCGACCCAGTCTTCACGGCGCGGCGTCAGCCAGTCGGCCTGCTCCACCCGGGCGCTGTTGGGCAGGCTGTTCTGCCAGTGGGTTTGCCAATGATCTTCTGGCGATCCTTGCCAGCCCGGCACAATCAGGTAACGGATTGATTCGTTGCGCATGGGGGAGCTCTCCTGCGTCGTGTCTGTTCCTGATCGAGTATAGGGACGGGATTTATATTCGTTAAGGAATAAGAAGCTATTTATTAAGACTCAAAAGAAATATCAATTGTTTTGTGCAGGAGCTGCCTAAGGCTGCGATCTTTTGCTCTTGTTCTTAAAATCAAAATCAAAAGATCGCAGCCTTCGGCAGCTCCTGCAGGGGTAGTTTTTGCGAGATAAAAAAAGGGCCGCACCCTGCCAAGGAGACGGCCCCGGAAAAACGTAAATCCTGTTACCGCGCGGTGATCACCGACAACTTGGTAATCCCCGCCCGCTCGATCGAAGCCATGGCCCGCGCCACTTCGCCGTAGTTCACCCCGTCGTCGGCCTGCAGTTGCACGCGGACTTCCGGGTCTTTCGCCTTGGCCGACTTGAGGTTGAATTCCAACAGGTCCGGCTGGATTTCATCCTTGTTGATAAACAGTTTGCCGGCACCGTCGATGCTCACCACCAGCGGGTCTTTCTGCTCGACCGGCGCCACGGCTTCGGTCTTCGGCAAATTGATCGGGATCGCATTGGTCAGCAGCGGTGCGGTGACGATAAACACCACCAGCAGCACCAGCATCACATCCACCAGCGGCGTCACGTTGATCTCGCTCAGCACCTCGTCGCTGTCTTGCGTGGAAAAGGCCATATCAGGACGCCTCCTTCACTTTTGTCGCGTTGCCCGGTGCCGACACCTTGTTTGCAGTCGGGTGGATCAACACGCGGAACGCACTCTTCTGCGCCAGGCTGTAGAAGTCGTGGGCGAAGTCATCCAGATCCGCCGCCGTCAGTTTCAGACGCCGCAAAAAGTAGTTGTAAACCAGCACCGCCGGCACCGCGACGGCGATCCCCACACCGGTGGCGACCAGTGCCGCACCGATCGGACCGGCGACTGTTTCCAGGCTCGCCGAGCCTGCCGCGCTGATGCCTTTGAGCGCTTCCATGATTCCCCACACCGTGCCGAACAGACCAATAAACGGCGAGGTGCTGCCAATACTCGCGACCACCGCCAGACCGGTTTCCAGCGAACGCCGTTCGCGCACGATCTGCTGGCGCAAGGCACGTTCGAGGCGATCTTGATGGTTGATCGCCTGGCTCAGATCATTGGCCTGCGGCGCCTCACCCACCTGAATCGCCGCGTAACCGGCTTGTGCCACCCGGGCCGCAGCGCCGGGTTGGGTTTCGCTCAACTCAGCGGCGGAGTCGAGACTCGACGCCGCCCAGAAGCGTTTATGAAACTTGCGATCCTGCGCCTTCAGACGACCGAACTGCACAGCCTTGAGCAGCGCCAGTCCCCAGGTGGCAACGGAAAAAACCACTAGCAGCCAGATCACCGCACTTTCGATGGATTCCAGTGGAGAGGCCAGTAACGTCATGATGTGTTCCCTCGTGTAAACATTTAGCGCGAATAGGTTTCGGTTTAATGAATCTTGAAATCGATGGGCACGCTGACCCAGCCGTCCTGGGCGACATCACCCTGCTTGGCCGGCACGAAGCTCCACTGTTTGACGGCGTTGAGCGCTGCGTCGTCGAGCTGCTGCCGGCCACTGCTTTTCTGAATCTGGATCTCGCCCGGCTTGCCATTGGCCAACACATGCACCCTTAACATCACCGTGCCTTCCCAGCCGCGACGCTGAGCCAGCGACGGGTATTCCGGCGCCGGGTTCTTCAAATACGCGGCGTTGGCCGAGGCCGGCGTTACCGGAGCCGGAGCCGCGGGTGCAGGTGGCGCTGGCGCAGCGACCGGGGCGGCCGGTTGCGGCGGCGCCGGTGGTTGCTCCACGGCTTTGGGTGCTGGCTTCGGCACCGGTTTAACCACCGGTTTCGGCTTGGGTTTGGGGATCGGTTTAGGCGGTGGCGGCTTCACCGCCAACTCGTCTTCAACCGGTGGCGGAGGTTCGACCACCGGCGCGGGCGGCGGCGGTTCAACCACGGGCGGCGCGGGTGGTGCCGGCCGCGAAAACTCGATGGTCATCGGCGGAATTTCCGGCGGCACGATCGGCAACGCCGGTGTCGGATGCTGATTGATCCAGTAGATCACCGCACCATGCACCAGCAGCGCCAGCACGCCGAGCAGGATCGCTTCACGACGGCTCAGAATGCCCTTGGGCGCGCGCTGCAAACGCAACTGCCCCAACGGCACACGATGGGGCCGGCCGAGATCGACCAATTCGCCACTCGGTGCCTGGCGCCACAGCACCTCTTGTGCACTGGCGGCGGTCTGGACATTGCCCATTGATTCACTCCCTGCGGTCTTTTTTGCGTTTTCTACACAACAGTCGATCCGCCGTTTGTTGAATCCCCCACGGCGAGTCGATGTGTGAATCATTGGGTTTGTCGCTTATCTCCGAAAGTAATCTTTAATGTTATGCATAGGCCTTTCTGGAATAAATGAGTTGATCAATTCCGCCAAAGCCGCGCGCCACAAGGGCTGCAGCGTTACGCTGCAAAACGCATGCTTTTCAGGCATTGAAAGTATTCATGCAACGCATCAAATTCGCCTGACCCGGTTTCATGGGACAACTAATACAAAATCGATAGTTGCCAATAAAACTCCGCCAACAAAAAGGCCGGAGCACTTTCGTGCCCCGGCCTGTTTAATTGACCGAACAATTATTGCTTGATGAACTCTCCTGCCAGCCCCACAACATCACCATCAAAGTTAGTACGCGAACCCACCGCACGAACTTTCGAATAGTTGTGGTCCGGCGAGAACAGCGTCCAGGACTGATAGCCAGTGCCATCATTCAGCGCCGCGAACGTGATGATCGTCGGCTGCCCGGTACTGTTCTGGAAATGGTAATGCCCGTAGGCGATGTCGTAGTTCACGCCGTTCTGGCTGAACTTGCCGCTGAAGGTGCCGTTGGAATCGTTACCATCGGTGATCGTCAGTTTGGCGCCAGCGTTAGCGTTTACATAATTGCCATTAATGCTCGACATAACGTGATTTCCTTTATCGTTGGATAAGTGTCTTCCGATGAGAGCAAGTTTCCTCCTGGAAACTCACGACACACAGGATGGTTGTCCATTGACTTATTGTCCACGGCACTTATCAACGATATTGCTATAGGCACTATTCATGTCGTTCATAACTTATTTCGAATCGGAAGAACCTTAATAACTAACGGCTGACTTGGGTTTGTTGCACACCGATGGCCGGCACCAGAACTGCCGTCTCCGAACGCGGCGCTCCCGCCGGCACCCAGTCATAACTCACAGGCAGCGCGCGATAGACCCAGTTGCTGATTGCGTCACTGCCCGGTGCCTTGCCCATATACGGGCTGACATATTCCCAGACGTTTTCACCGCTGGCCGTGACCTGGAAAAACCGCCCGTTCATGCCTTCGTCGATCAGCGTATTGCCGTTGGGCAAGCGTCGCGCGCTGCTGATGAATGAACTGTAGAAGGCCCAACCCGGCTGCTTCGAATTCGCTGCGCTGTATTGCCAGACGATTTGATTTTTCTGCGGGTCGATTTCCAGCACCCGCGAACCGGAAATCAGCCCGAGGGTGACGTTTGGATAGCCCGCCGAACCCTGGTTATCGAACACCAGCAGATTGCCCGCACCCGGGAGCCCGGCGGGGATGATGTGCGCGTCGTGCTGACCGACAAACTGATCCACCGGACGCGGTAATTTCTGTGCGGTTTTCGGGTTGATCAGCGGCAGGTTCGGGCCGAGGCGCCACACCACTTTGCCGCTGTGCTTATCGATGATCGCAATGAAGTTGGCGTTGCGCGAATCGAGCAACAGGTTGTCCGGATTGAAGCGTTTGTCGCCGGCATCGAACCACTTGTTCGGCCCGACCACGCTGAGGTTGTTGATGTGCAAGTAATCCGGATTATCGCTGGCGCGCACCAGTTTCAATTGCTCCGGGGTGAAGCCGAATTCGTTCAGGTGCTCCGAGGCCAGCCACTGCCATTTCACCGCACCGTCAGGACTGACTTCATAGATCGCATCGTCGATCACCTCAGGCACTTTGAAGCCTTTGACCTTATGCACCTTGTTCGCCAGCACCACCGTGTTGCCGTTGCTCAACCGGCGCTGATCGTGGTGTTGCTGTGCTGCGCCGCCAGGGGCCTTGTCGCCCCACTGCCAAACGACTTTGCCGTTCCAGTCCAGTTCACCGACGCTCTGATTGCCCAGACCGTTACCGGCGGAGCCGAGCTTGCCCGGATCCTTGTCACTCAGTTGCAACAGCACATGCCCGCGCGCGCCGCCGACCAGTTGCGGGTCGATGATCGCCGACGGGAAACCCGCCTGTGGCCAGGTTTTCACCTCGTTGCCGTTCATGTCGATCAAGTGGGTCTGCTTGTCGGCGCCACTGAAGATCACGTACTGGTTGAACGCTTTGTTCGGGTCATAGCGGGTGACGCCGGTCGGGTACACGCTGGGGGCGGCGAACACCCCGGTGCTTGAGACTGCGCCGGATAACAAAAGGGCTAAAGCGGTTTTGCCTGGCAACATGATGCAGCTCCTTGAATGACGGATCAGAAGTCGTAGCGACCGGTTACGCCGAGGGTGCGCGGCGTACCGAGCAGGCCTTCATAACCGCCGTTGCCGCCGGTCCACAGCGTCGTGTAATAGGTCTTGTCGAAGGCGTTTTTCAGCCACAGCGAAACGTCCCACTGGCCCTGATTGAAATCGCCACGCAGACCGGTGGACAGGTTGACCACGGCGTAGCTCGGGATCTGCCCGTAATCGGAATCCTCGACCGTGCCCACCGCTTTGGAGCGGAACGCGTAACTGCCGGTGACGTAGGGTTGCAGACCGTTGGCCAGATTCCATTCGTATTTGCCGTTGGCGTTGCCGATCCATTTCGACGCGCCGACCACCTGGTGGCCGCTGAGGTCGCAGGACGCCGGTGCGCCCGGTGCCTGGCTGACTTCCGGCGGGCACGGTGCATCTTTGTACGAAAGGTAGCTGACGTCGTTGTACGAGCCGTTGAAGTTCAGGGTCAGGCCGCGCAACGGGATCACCGTGCTCTCGAATTCGACGCCGCGCGAGCGCACAGAACCGGCGTTGGTCAGGTATTGCACGCGGTTGACGTCATCGTAGGCGTTGGTCTGGTAAGCGTTGACCTGAGTCCAGAACACGTTGGCGTTGAGTTGCAGACGCCGATCCCACAGCGTGCTCTTGAAGCCGAGTTCGGCGTTGTTGGCGCGTTCGGTGCCGATCAGCAGCGAGTCGGCGCCGGCGGTTGGCGCCGACCCCACCGCGAGGTTCACCCCGCCGGACTTTTCACCGTGAGACAGCGTGGCGTAGCCGAGCAGGTCATCGGTGATGCGATAGCTGAGGTTGAGCAGTCCGGACGGGCTGGAGCTGTACTGATTCAGATCGCCGGAATCGTAGGCACCCGTGCGTCCGCGTCGTGCGGTGGCCGCTGCGCCGGTGACAGTGGCGCCACCGACCGGCGCATCGCGGGTGACCCAGGCGTTCTTCTCTTCATAGGTACCACGCACCCCGGCGGTGAAGTCCAGACGCTCGGTGAGGTGCCAGGTGCCTTGGGCGAACAGGGCGAAGCTGTCGGTCTTGATGTGGCCGTTGCCGACGCTGCCGACGTTGGCCAGCGCACCGCGTGGCGTGCCGTTCCAGATGTCGGCCTGCGGGCCGTAATAGGCGAAGGATTTGTTGTCCAGATCCGAGCCGAAGTAGTACGCGCCCACCACGTAGTCGAAGAACTCGCCCTTGGGCGAGGCCAGGCGAAATTCCTGCGAGTACTGTTTGTCTTCGACCGAAACTCCGGCGTTGTAAGTCGCCGCAACGTTGAGACCGTCGTCGTTGGCCGGGGTGAAATTCCAGAAGCGATAGGAGCTGATCGAGGTCAGGGTGAAATCGCTCGGCAGCGTCCAGTTGGCCTCCACCGACGTGCCGCCCTGATGCACGGTGACGTGCTGGTCGTTGTCCAGATTGACCTTGCGGTGCGAGCCGTTGACCAGCGTCGCGCCGGCGGCATTGGCCCGCGATTGGTAGAGGTTGACGCCGTTGATGGTCGGTCCGGTGTTGTACAGCACGCGGGTGCCGGCGCTGGAGTCCTCTTCGTTGTAATCGCCGATCCAGCGCAGATTGAAATCTTCGTTGGGCTTGAACAGCAACTGCGCACGGAAGCCATCGCGCGAGCCACCGTTCAGGTCATGGCCGTTGTATTCGTTCTTGATGTCGCCATCGCTACGGGTGCGATAGGCCGAAAAACGTCCGGCCAGTTGATCGTTGAGCGGCCCGGAAATGGTGCCCTTGGTCTGGAAATACCCGTCCTCGCCGAACGAGGTTTCGATGCTGCGCTCAGGGGTGAATGTCGGCGCGCGGGTACTGATGTTGATCACCCCGGCGGTGGTGTTCTTGCCGAATAGTGTGCCCTGTGGCCCGCGCAGGACTTCGAGCTGTTCGATGTCCATCAGGTCGAACACCGCCATCCCCGGACGGCCCAGATAGACGTTGTCGATGTACAGACCGACGCTGCCTTCCAGACCGTCGCTGGCCGGGTTGTTGCCCAGGCCACGAATCGACACGCTGGACTGACGCGCGTGCATGTAGGCGACGTTGACGCTGGGCACCAGTTGCTGCAAATCCTGAATCCGGTAGACCCGCTGCGTCTCCAGCGTCTGACCGCTGACCACGCTCATCGGCGTCGGCACGTCTTGCGAACTTTCTTCGCGACGGCGGGTGGTGACGGTCACGGTTTCCAGCTGCGAGCTGTTGGCCGCGGGTTTACCGGCGGGAGCTGGCGGCGCGGTTTCGGCGTCGGCGGCGTAGCTGTGAGTCCAGCTGGCACTCCCCGCCAGCAACAGGGCCAGAGGCAGGCGTTTGAGCCGTCGTGGCGTTAAGGGTGACGCAAGGTTCAACGGACTCATGGCGCGGCTCCTGGTCAAAAAACACACAGACATCTTCAGTGCTGCATATTCTTTTCAGTTATTTATTTATGGATTTACAAATATTTACTGCATAAGAGATTGCCTTTATAAGGAGTCGACCTAATGCATATCCAATGCATTTCCCGGATATTTTTTATGTGAAAAATGCATATCGACTTGCGCCAACTTCGACACTTCATCGCCCTCGCCGAACAACGCAGCTTCGTCGCCGGCGCGCAGGCGGTGAACCTGTCGCAGTCGGCGTTCAGCCGCAGCATTCAGGCGCTGGAGCACAGCGTCGGCTGTCAGTTGGTTGATCGCGGGCGCAAGGAATTACCGCCGACCAAGCAGGGTCAGGTGTTGCTCGAACATGCGCGGCGACTGGTCAGTGGCGCGCAGCAGATGGCCAACGAGATCAGTCAGTTCAATGGGCTGGAGGCGGGCGAGTTGCGCTTCGGTTGCGGCCCGGCGCCGGCAGCCGGATTGATCCCGCGCGCGATCGGCGCGTTCATCGGGCGCTACCCGAAAGCGCGGGTGCAATTTCAGGTCGATGACTGGCAGAGCCTGAGCAAACGCCTGCTCAGCGAAGAGTTCGAATTCTTCGTCGCCGACACCCGGCACTTCGAAGCCGATCCGGATTACCTGACGTACCGTTTGCGACCGCGCAAATGGCATTTCTGCTGCCGCGCCGAGCATCCATTAGCGGCATTCGAACGGGTCTCGGCCGAGCAACTGATGAGTTATCCACTGGCCGTAAGCATCCGCCCGCCGAACCTGCGCAAGGTCATCGTCGACCTCAGCGGCCGCCCGGATTTCACCCCCAATGTCGAATGCGAAAACAGCTCGAGCCTGCTCGGCGTGGTGCAGCGCTCGGATGCCATCGGCATTGTTGGCGCGTATTCCGACGCACTGCATCAGGCCAAGGGCGAGCTGGTGTGTTTGCGGATCGAAAGTTTGGCCGATGACCTGGAGGAGCTGTACACCCGTTATGGGATTGTCAGTCGGGCGGGGTATCGGTTGTCGCCGCTGGCTGAGGCGATGATTGAGCAGATCAAGGCGATTGATGCGGTGGATGAGGAGGTTTGTTCACTCGAAAATTTAGCTGTCTGAGCTACCGCTATCGCTGGCTTGCCAGCCCCCACAAGTTCCGGGTTTTCACATCATTTTGGCTTGGCGCAAATCCTGTGGGAGCTGGCTTGCCAGCGATCGTGTCGAAACAGTCACCGATGCATCCACTGCATAAAACCCATTCCCCAAATGCACTTGCCGAACACCCCCGCCGAAAGCGACAACCCTCGCCTGTCTCTCTGACCGGTGAACCCCATGTCCAACCCGCAAAACCCTGTGCGCAACGTGCTGTACATCATGTGCGATCAACTGCGCCGCGATTACCTGTCCTGCTACGGCCATCCGCATCTGCACACGCCGAACATCGATCGCCTGGCCGCCGCTGGCGTGCGCTTCAGCCGTGCCTACACCCAGGGCACGATCTGCGGGCCGTCGCGGATGTCGGCCTACACCGGGCGCTACGTCAGCAGCCATCAGGTCGCATGGAACGCCGTGCCGTTGCCGCTGGAAGAACTGACCATCGGTGATTATCTGCGCCCGCACGGCATTCGCACTGCGCTGGTCGGCAAAACCCACGCCACGGCCAATGTCGATGCCCTGCAGCGTTTGGCGATCAACCCGGACAGCGCACAGGCCGAGGTGCTCAACGAAGTCGGTTTCGAACCGTACTTTCGCCACGACGGGATCTTCCCCGATGACCCGCTGTTCGACGACAAACGCGAATCCGCGCCCTACACCCATTACCTGCGCGAGCACGGTTTCGACGGGCGCAACCCCTGGCACGAGTGGGCCAACGCTGCCGAAGGCGAGAACGGCGAAATCCTCAGCGGCTGGCACATGCGCCATGCGCATTTGCCAGCGCGAATTCCCGAGCAGTTCTCAGAGACTGTCTACACTACAAATCGAGCCATCGACTTCATCACCGAACAAGGTGAGAAATCCTGGTGTTTACACCTCTCCTATATCAAACCGCACTGGCCCTATATCGTACCAGCGCCATACCACGCCTTGTACAGTACGAAATCGATTCTCGAAGCGGTCCGCGCGACGCCCTCCGAAGCCAGCAAACACCCCGTATACACGGCGTTTCGCCAGCATGAGGAAAGCCTCAACTTCTCCCGTGATTCAGTACGATTGAATGTAATCCCCACCTACATGGGCCTGATCAAGCAAGTGGATGATCAACTCGGTCGGCTGTTTGATTGTCTGCAGAGCAAGGGTCGTTGGGATGACACGTTGATCGTGTTCACCAGCGATCACGGCGACTTTTTGGGTGACCATTGGCTGGGCGAGAAGGAGTTTTTGCTCGAGCAAGCGGTGGGCGTGCCGTTGATCGTGCGCGACCCGCGTGCGGCGGCGGATATCACTCGCGGCACGGTGGATGAGCGGCTGGCGGAGACAATCGATGCATTGCCGACGTTTCTCCAGGCCCTGGGTTTGCCGGGCGCCGAGCATCGGCTGGAGGGCCGCTCGCTGATCCCGCTGTTGCACGGCGAAAATCCCGAGTGGCGCCGCTACGCCATCAGCGAATACGACTACGCCTTTCAGGCTCCGGCACGCGAGCGACTTGGCCAGCCGATCGACCGTTGCCGCATGACCATGGTGCGCAGCGAGCGCTGGAAATACCTGGCGTACGACGGCTTCCGGCCGCAGCTGTTTGACCTGCTGAATGATCCGCAGGAGTTGCGCGATTTGGGTGACGACCCGGCGTACGCGGCGGTGCGCGAGGAGCACGCGGTGTACCTGTTTGAATGGGTGCGCGGGTTGAAGCGGCGGACCACGATCAGTCATCAGGAGATCGATTTGCGCGGACAGCGGTTTCGCTATGGCGAGCCGGAGACCGAGAAGGTGGTGCAAATCGGTGTGTGGTAGTTAAAAGCATCGCTGGCAAGCCAGCTTGTATGCTGGGACTTGAAGGGAGGAG